>NZ_DLHL01000057.1 GCF_002483225.1 Gemmatimonas sp. UBA7669
AGGCTTCCCGAATACTTACAGTGCATCTTCTGCTCACCACCCTCAATGCCGCCAATGGCGGACGGCAGATCACGGTCAACTTTCTGGGCCAGAAGCAGTACACCAGCAAGACGGACACGCTGGTGGTGACCACGCTGCCCAACGACGCCGACGATGTCGTGCGTCGCGACTTGCTGCGCACCTTCCAGTTGGGTCTCGCGCCGTACATCGCCCGGACGCCCATCGCGACCCGCATGCGCGTGGGCCTTGCACCCGGCCTCGTGGCGCCGTCGCTCAATGCCAAGGCCGTGAAGGACCGCTGGAACCTCTGGCTCTATCGCGTGGATGGCAACATCAACGCGTCGGGTGAGCAGCTCGTGCGCACGACCAATCTCTCCACCAGTCTTTCGGCTGCCCGCACCACCGAGAAGTGGAAGATCAATCTCGGCGCAACCGGCAGCTACAACGAGCGCGACTTCAAGATCCTGCAGAACAACCCCAACACGCCGGGTGTGCGGGACACGACCTCGGTGGTCGTGCTGCAGCGCGCGGCCAACACGAACGGATTGTTCGGTCGCACGCTCAACGACCACTGGACCGCTGGCGTGAAGGTCTCGGCTGGCTTCAGCGAGGTGCTCAATCAGAAGTTCTCGCTGCGGCTCTCGCCGGCCATCGAATACAACTACTTCCCGTGGCAGGAAGCGACGCGGCGGCAGCTCACGGCACTGTATTACGTGGGCCCGAACTACTACGAGTACTACCGTCGCACGATCTTCGACCGCGAGGAAGAGACGCGATTCAACCACACGCTGCTGCTCTCGCTCAACCAGCGGCAGAAGTGGGGCAACACCAACCTCACATTGGAAGGCGCGCAGTACCTGCATGACCTGAACCGCAACCACGTCACGCTGTCCGGCTTCGTGGACCTGCGTTTGGGTCGCGGCTTCAGCCTCAACGTGCGCGGTTCGGCCTCGCGCGTACGCGACCAGATCTACATTGCCGGCGCAGCGTTGTCGGAAAGCGACATTCTCACACAGCGTCAGCAGCTGCAGACGAACTTCCGCTACAACTTCAACGTGGGCATGGGTTACACGTTCGGCTCGATCTACAACACCATCGTCAACCAGCGCTTCGGCAATCTGGGTGAACTGGGCCGCCGTTTCGGCTTCTTCGGCGGCTGATCAGCCGGCGTGTGCCAGGACTAGACGGGCGGCGGCCTCGGGAGAGAGCTGCCGCCCGTTTGCGTACGCTTCCGCAAAGGCAGCACCAAGGGTTTCGCGCGTCCACACCAAGCGCGCCTCGCGGTCGGTGGTCTCAAAGCTTGGTAGAATGACACCCACGCGTTCGCGCCACGCGTCCACGGCCCCGAACAATCGAGCCGCCGTCAATGCATCGCCGCGCAGTGCGGCCACGCCGGCCAGGCCATCGAGATCCAGCGCCAGCCCCCAGCCGTCGTGCATGCGCACGTGCATGGTGAAGGCTTCCTGGAAATGCGCCACCGCGTCGTCCACGCGCGCCTCGAGCAGGTCCAGCGTGCCAAGGAACGCAAGGGCATGAGCATGGGCGATTCCATGACCGACGCGTGATCCGAACGCCACATTGGCTTCCTGAATGCGCCGTGCCTCCTCATAGCGGCCCTGGGCACGCGCCGTGAGTCCCGACCACGAGTAGATGACATTCTGAAGAACGCTGGGCGCCATCGTGTCGGCCATCCGCTGCGCTTCGGCCAACACTTCGCGCGCTTCGCGAAGACGGCCAAGCATCAGCAGCACGGCACCGCTCCACGCCTTGCCCCAGGCTTCATACCAGGTATCACCGAGCTGATGAAACTGGTCAATGCCAATGCGCATGTGCGTGATGGCCGTCTCCCATGCGCCACTCGCCAACCCAAAACATCCGGACGCCAGCCAGCCGCGCGCAGTGAGGCGGGGATTGCGGCGCGGGTCACGCGCCAGGGCGGTCGTGATGAAACGAATGCCATCGCCATACTGCGCCGTACCCAACCACCCCGCCGCACCATGCAGATACCAGAACAGCACGGAGATGGTGCGGAGCCCGATGTTGCCGCGATCGTTGGCTTCGGGATCACCATGCGTGGCCCACAACAGGGCCGCACGAATGTTGTCATGTTCACGCACCATGAGGTGCATGACACCCGGCTTGATCTCGCCGCCCTGCAGATGCCATTCGTTGCCTTCGGCAAAATGCATCACCCAGGTGGCGTGCCGGCACTCGTACGTATCGAGCTCACCGGCCTCCATCAGTCGCTCCAGTCCGTACTGCCGCACCGTCTCGAGCAGGCGATAGCGTGTGCCGGCGCCCTCGGCCCGGGCCAGCACCAGCGACTTGTCCACCAGTGACGACACGGCATCCAGAATATCCGAGGCATCGAGTGCCGCCTCGTCAGCTGTCAGGCTTTCAGTGTCGTCTGTATCGGCGCACACGACTTCTGCCGCCGCCAGCGTAAAGCCGCCGGCAAACACCGACAGGCGCCGCAGCAGCACACGCTCCCGCTCACTGAGCAGGGCGTGGCTCCACTCCATGGTACCACGCAGCGTCCGATGACGCGGAAGCGCCGTACGCGTACCACCGGTGAGCAGCCGGAAGGCATCGTCCAGTCGATCGCGAATCTGCGACGGCGAGAGCATGCGCGCGCGCGCGGCCGCCAGCTCGATGGCCAACGGCAGCCCGTCGAGGCGCGCGCAGATCTCGTCGATCACCGGCACATCGGCGGCCTGCAACTCCCATCCGGGCTGAGCCAGTTGTGCGCGCTGGACGAACAGTTCCCGCGCATGTTCGCGCGACAGCTCCGGGACCAGCCAGGCGCGCTCACCAACAATGCCCAAGGCCTCACGACTGGTGGCCAGGATGCGCAGCCCGGCACAGCGATGCAGCAGGCGTTCCACCGCCGCGGCAATGGCGTCCAGCAGGTGCTCACAGTTGTCGAGCACCAGCAGGACGTCGCGCGCGCCGATGGCATCGACCAGCACATCGAGTCGGTCACGACCCGGCACCTCCGGAATGCGCATGGCGGCCGCAATCTGCGCCGGCACGTGCAACGGGTCGGCGGACGTGGAGAAATCCACCCAGATGGCACGCTGCGCCGCACCAACGGCTGCAGCGAGTCGCGTCTTTCCGCTGCCACCGGCCCCGGTCAGCGTCACGAGACGTGACTCGGCCAGCAATGACGACACGGCATCCTGTTCGCGGTCACGCCCCACGAGCGCGGTGAGTGGCATGGGCGGCGCGGTGGTTTCGCGCACCACATCAAAGAATCGCGGGCCACTGACCTGCTCACCGTCCCGCAGTACGGCCACCACCTCCGCCATGGATGTGGGCCGACCGTCGGGCAGCTTGTGCAGCAACTGCATGAGCAGTCCCTGCAATGTGGGGGTCACGCCGTCGGGCCAGCCGTTCGGCGGCAAGGGCTCGGTGTGCAGCACCGCATGGATGAGCGACGCCGGTGAGTCACCGGAGAAGGGCCGCGAACCGGTCAGCATTTCGAAGAGCGTGACACCCAGTGCCCACAAGTCGGCGCGATGATCGGCGCGCTCACCGCGCAGCTGCTCCGGCGCGAGATAGGCCAGGGTACCAAGCACCGCGCCGGTGCGTGTGGCATCGTATCCCGGCAGGCTGGCAATGCCGAAGTCGGCCAGCCGCGCATTGCCGGCGCTGTCGAAGAGAACGTTGGCCGGCTTCACATCACGATGCACGACGCCACGCTGATGCGCCGCGTCGAGCGCCGAGGCCACCTGTCCCGCAATGCGCACGGCATCGTCTACCGGCAGCGCGCCCGCATCGAGCCGTTGAGCCAGCGAACCGCCGGCACAGTAGGCCATGGCCAGAAACAGACGACCATCGCTGTGCATGCCGACATCGTACACGCTGGCCACATGCGGATGATCGAGCGAAGCCGCCGCACGGGCTTCCACGAGAAATCGCGATCGCATGAGCGTGCGCTGCTCACGCGCCGACGTGGTGGAGTCTTCGTCCACACGCGGAAGGAACTTGAGTGCGACGGCACGCGCGAGCCGGTCATCGTGGGCCAACCACACCGTGCCCATGCCGCCGCGGCCGATCTCACGCACGAGACGATACGGACCAATGGTGAGAGCCGTAGACTCGGCCCCGCCACCTGTGGCGTACACCTCCGCCAGCGCGGGATCGGATTGTGCAGCGGCTGCCCGTGCACCGGGGGCCAGTGTGAAGAGCCCGAGGAAGTCGCCACCGCCCTCATCAATGTCGAGCAACGCGCGCACTTCGCGCGCCACAAGTGGTGCGTCGGCGTCGAGCGCGGCGAGGCGCGCCATGCGCGCGGGCACGGGCAGCTCGGACAGCTCTCCGAACAGCGAGGCCACCTGCGCCAGCGTACTCTGGGCGTCCGTGGAGGTCATGTGAGGACCGCCGTGATGGCGGCATCAGGCGACAACGCCCGTCCCTCCAAGTAGTGCGCGTCATACGTCACAGCGCCGAGTGCGGAGCGCGCCTGCGATTCATACTGCGCGCGGAGCGGTGCAGCGAACGCCGGCATGGCAATGCCAATGCGTCGGCGCCAGGCATCCACCGCGCCCAGCAATCGCGCCGTCTGCACGAACTGCGCACGCGCCACCGTGACGCCGCACAGGCCATCGAGATCGAGCGCCAGCCCCCAACCATCCAGCAACTCATAGTGCATGGAGTAGGAGCGACGGAAGTTCTGTTCTGCCTCGTCGATGCGTCTTTCGAGCAGATTGATCGTACCAAGGAAGGCCTCGGCGTGCGCGCTGCTCGTGGTGTGCCCGATCTCGTATCCGATGCGACAGTTGATCTCCTGCATCTCGCGGGCCGTGCGCATGTCGCCGCGGGCCACGGCCAGCAGACCACGCCACGACGTGGTGACCGTGTGCACGATGGATGGCGGATAGGGCAGCACCGTTTGCCAGGCGCGCTCGGCAACCTGCCAGCCTTCCTCGAGCTTGCCACGCATGAGGCACACCGCCGCGTACCACGCGTCCACCCAGACACGCGCCAGCACGTCGTGGCTGTCCATGCGCAGCTGCCGCGCATCGGTGAGAGCCGCCGCCGCGCTCTCCCAGGAGCCGGACGCCAAACCCAGCAGACCAAGTGTGGTCAGCGCCTCGGCGCGAAGCGATGGCGAACAGGCCGTGCCGCGAGCCAGCGCGCGAACGGTAAAGTCGCTGAGCTCTCCGTAGCGCGCCGTGCCCACCCACGCCGCCGACGAGTGCCAGTACCAGAACAGCGCCGCCGCGAAGCGCAATGCGAGCTCCGCGCGATCCGGCGGACCAACCACCTCGTCCACCGTCCAGTTGACGGCAGACCGGAAGTTGTCGTTCTCGACAATGATGCGCGCCATCAGTCCCGGTGTGTGCTCTCCACCCACGAACTTCGGCGCCATCTCTTCGGCGAGCGCCAGATAGGCGCGCGCATGGCGTTCGCGCGCGAGTGCCAATTCTCCGGCTTCGTCCAGTCGCTCCATGGCATACTGCCGCACGGTCTCGAGCAGCCGGAAGCGCGGAATGTCACGTACCTCGTAGGCCACCACCAGCGACTTGTCCACTAGCGAGAGCACGCTTTCCTGCACCGCGTCTGCCGTGAGAATGGGCCAGTGATCGGCCGCGGCATCGTCACTCTCCGGCGCTCCACCCGCCACCGATGCAGCAAAGTCCAGACGGAAGCCACCCGTGAAGACGGACAGCCGGCGCAGTACGATGCGGTCGCGCAGTTCGAGCAGATCGTGACTCCACTCCATCGTACCACGCAGGGTGCGCTGGCGTGGCAGCGCCGTTCGTGATCCGGAGGAGAGCAACTGGAAGACATCGCTCAACCGGGCACGGATCTCCGGCACCGGCATGGCGCGGACCCGCGCGGCCGCCAACTCGATGGCCAGCGGCATGCCATCGAGTCGCGCGCAGATCTCATCCACGATCGGTTGCAGATCCGGCGTGAGCTCGAACGAGGCCTGCGCGGCCCGCGCACGCTGCGCGAACAGCGAACGCGCATCGGTCTCGTTGAGACCTGGCGTCGACCAGGCATGCTCGCCACCCACATTGAGCACTTCACGGCTGGTGGCCAGCACATGCACCGCCGGACACGCCGCCAGCAGCCCATCGACCAGCGAGGCCACACCATCCAACACGTGCTCGCAGTTGTCCACCACCAGAAGCAGCGGCTCCCGTCCAATCACCTGTCGAATGATATCGAGCTGTGAGCCATCGCTGCGCTCCGGCGCTCGCAGGGTGGCCGCCACCTGCGTACCGACAAGCGCGCCGTCGGTGATGCCCGTGAGGTCCACCCAGGCACAGCGCCCGTCGGCAAACCGGTCGGTGGCCAGACAGCGGCTGGCCACCGCCGCCGCGAGCCGGGTCTTGCCGCTGCCGCCGGCCCCGGTCACGGTCACCAAACGCTCAGCGTGCACCAGCCTGGCCAACTCCTCGACATCGCGCTCGCGGCCAAGAAACGTGGTGAGGTGAGAAGGCGGCGGCGTAAAGCGCGTCCACGTGCGCTGCGTGGACACCGCAAGGGCGCGACCTTCGCGCAACGCCTGCTCCACCGCAAGCGCCGACGTGGGACGCCGACGCGGATCCTTGTCGAGCAGATGCTGCACGAGCGTCGCGAGTGCGGCCGGTACTGCCGGCACCCGATCGGTCAGTGGTGTCGGGTCCGTGTGCAGCACAGCATGCATGAGACTGGCCATCGAATCGCCGGTGAACGGACGTTGTCCGCTCAGGCACTCGTAGATGGTCACGCCCAAGGCCCAGAGATCGGCGGCCGAATCGGCGCGCTCTCCCCGTAGCTGTTCGGGCGCGAGGTAGGCCAGCGTGCCCTGCACGGAGCCGCTGCGCGTGGCCTCGTGGCCGGGCAGACTGGCAATGCCGAAGTCCGCCAGGCGCACGCGCCCCCAGGCATCGAACAACACGTTGGCGGGCTTCACATCGCGATGCACCACACCCTGTTGATGCGCCGCATGCAGTGCCGCCGCCACCTGCGTGGCCACCTCCACGCTGTCGTCCACACTCAGCGCGCCACTCTGCAGGCGATGGGCGAGCGAGCCGCCCGCACAGTAGGCCATGGCAATGAACAACTGCCCCGCCGCATCCGCACCGATGTCATACACACTGGCCACGTGCGGATGATCGATGGCCGCCGCCGCGCGGGCTTCCACGAGAAAGCGGGTGCGCTGCAACGCGCGCGTCGAGCGATTCGGGGTGTCGCCCTCGTCGTGAATGCGTGCCGTGCCAGGCAGAAACTTGAGGGCCACGTCGCGCGCGAGACGATGATCGCGGGCGAGCCAGACGCTGCCCATCCCACCACGGCCCAATTCGCGCAGCAGGCGATACGGCCCGACCTGCACGGAGGGTGCGAGTGTGGCCACCGGCTCGGGTGTGGTCCAGGTAGCGCCACCACGTGTCACCCCCGCCGAGGCATCGTCTCGCGTAGCCCCGGTCAGGGCAAAGGTGAACAGCCCGAGAAAATCATGGCGATCGGCGTCGATGTCGAGCAACGCGCGCAGTTCGCGGGCGACATCCGGCGCTTCGAGGTCGAGTACACGCAGACGGGTGGCGCGCTCGGCGGCCGGCAGCTCGGCCAGTTCACCGAACAGCGACGCAACCTCAGGCAGCGCCGCGACGGGGTCATGCGGTGATGGATGGGACGTCGTGGACATCGCCCCAAACATGGCGAGAGAGCCACCCGCACGATAGCGCGGGGCGGCACCAGCCGGCGCTACTGCTCGTCCTTCAGCGCGCGCGCCAGCCATGCCTGGGCAAAGCGGAGGTCGCGCATGGCCGTGGGCGCCGACACACCCAGTGCCTCACCCACTTCAGCGAGGGACAAGCCGCCAAAATAGCGGAGCTCCACCGCCTTGGCGTGACGTGGATACTCCACTTCCAGACGGGTCAGCGCCGCATCGAGACTGAGCAACGTGTCGGGATCATTGTCAGCCACCACGCCGGCGTCACCCAGCCGTTCAGCGTCCAGCTCAATGGGCTGCCGTCCACCGCCGCGTTTCTCGGCCCGCCGCTGCTTGGCGTGGTCGATGAGCACACGACGCATGGCCGTGGACGCGACCGCAAAGAAATGCGCACGGTCCTGCCAATCCGTGCCGCCGGCCTGCGCGATGCGCAGATAGGCCTCGTGCACGAGACCCACCGTATCGAGCGTATGTCCGACCGCCTCATGCCGCAGACGGGCTCGTGCCATCTGCTGCAGGCGCTCATACACGTGCGGGAGCATGGCGCCAAATGCGCCGTCATCGCCCTCCCGCCAGCGCTTGAGGTATCCGGTCAGGTCGGGGGTGAAGCCGTTGGACATGGAACGCACTCGGATGGGCGAACGGTTGGCTCGGGTCGAAGACGAGCTCCGACACCTGCGGCCGAATGCCGCGCAGGTCGGGGACGGACGGTCACAAGTTCAAGCGAAATACTCGCGCCCGCCATTTCACGATCCCCGTCAGGCCGGAAAAACCGCCACGGGCATGAAATACCCGGCCTGCCGATCTCGCTGCGTGGACACCTGACCCAGATGGCGCGACCTGCGCGCCGCGCCGGGTCGTGCGGTTTTCGCTCAATCCCTCAGCCGAGAATACGTCGATGTCGACACTTCTGCGCCTGGCCACGCTGGCTCCGTTCGCCCTGGCCGCCTGCTCTGACAATCCCACTGCAGACACCCCGATCTCGCGGCCCGACCGCGTGCCCGCCGAGGCCGTTGGCACATTCCGCCACTACGGCGCCCCACTGACGGTGGGTGCCGGCAAGGCCCGCGCCTACGTCGTGCTGGACGAGCGCGCCAGCAACCGTCCGCTGGAGGTGGGTGTGGCGCTCGACGCCGCCGCCCTCGAGAGTCTGCCGACCCCGGCCGCCCCCCAGCCGGGCGGCGGGCACAATCATGCCGACTCGCATGAGTACCTGCTCACGCTGCCCAATGGGCACGGCACACAGTACCAGTTCATCACGCTCGACTGGAATGCCGCGGGTCACGAACCGCCGGGCATCTACGATCTGCCGCACTTCGATTTCCATTTTTACACCATTTCGCAGGCCGAGCGGAACGCCATCGATCCTGCCGACCCGCAGTTCGGTGCCAAGGCGGCGCGCTTCCCGGCCTCGGCCTATGTGCCGCCCCGCTACATGGTGCTGCCGCCGCCACCGGCTCCGGTGAGCGCCGTGCCGCGCATGGGGGTGCATTGGCTCGATGTGGCCTCGCCGGAACTGCAGGCCCCGACGTCGCCCAACCACAAGGCGTTCACGCACACCTTCATTCACGGCTCGTGGGATGGACACTTCATTTTCGACGAACCCATGATCACGCGCGCGTTCCTGCTGACCAAGCCTGACCTGACGGTGCCACTGCCGCAGTCCGCGCAGGTCGAGAAGGCGGGCTACTATCCCACGACGTACCGTATCACCTACGATGCCACGGCACGCGAGTATCGCATTGCCCTCGGCAGCCTCGTGAAGCGGCAGTAAGCACGGCCACGCCCCACGGCGCGCGGCCGGTTCAGTTCAGTCCGAACTCGCCGCGCGCCTGCTTGTTCGCGCGTTGCCCAACGTCCGTGTCCGACAGCAGCGCATCACGCGCACCGTCTTCGGTGGTGGCGCGTGCCCCATGTTCATCCGTGCGCACCAGCGCCATGGCATCCTCGCGGCGCGCCAGCAGCGTCCAGAACTCGCCCGCATCGGGATCGGCATTCTCACTGGCGGGCAGCAGCGCGTACATGGCCTTGTACATCAGGCTGAACGCATAGAACAGCGCCAGCATGTCCGGCAACACGAGCACAAGGCGCGTGATGGCGTTGACGTTGGCCACCTGGTCATTGAACGCCGGCGTGTTGAATGGCGCCAGCACCATGCGGTAATTGATGACGAAATTCACCACACCCGCCGCAAGGTTGGTGAATCCAATGAACAACGCCGCGCGGCGCATGGCCTGCCCTACGCTGGGCTCGTCCAGCAGGCGATGCATCTGCGCTTCGCGATCGGGCGTATCGGGGTCGAGCCCCTGCAGGGCAATCGCCCGCGTGACGGGTCGGGCGGAGAACGCACTCAGTCCGAACACGAGGAAGGCCAGCAGATAGCTGGCGCTGTCCTTGAACGCGAACAGCGCGCCGTCCACGTACCAGAACGCGAGCGCACCACGCATGATGGCCGACGCGCCGCCATAGGTGGTGATGAAGTTGAAGCGCCGCGAAATGACCAGCAGGTCGAGCAGCACCCATGCCACGGGCACCAGCGCCGCGGTGAGGTACGCAGTGAGCGTACCCAGTGGCGCGGTCCCGTACTTGAGAATCAGCACCGGCGCCACGGCGCCGATGAGGATATCCAGAGTGAGCTTGACCGTCTTCGACATGAACCCGGAAGCTAGAGCCGCGAGGAGGCCGGAGGCAGTCCCAGCGCCGAGTTGAGCCAGCGCACAAACGGCGTCAGGGCCGCATAGTGACGGGCCAGCGTGGCTGGCAGGCGGCTGCTGGTCACCTCCGCGTCGGTCAGGTCCGTCCCGACGGTAAACGATGGGTAGCGCAGCCACTCCGCCGCCGGATGGTCGGGCGCGTAGCCCCGCGGTACCCGCGTCAGCCGGCCCTCCTCGTCCAACGCACCAAAGCGCCGACGGAACGCCTTGTCCTTCACGATGGCCTCAAACCCGTCCAGATCGTCCACCAGACATTCGCGGATCTTCTGCAAGGCCGGCCGCGGGGGCATCCAGATGCCTCCGCCGCAGAAGCTCTCGCCGGGCTTGACCTGGATGTAGAAGCCGGCCCCACCATGCACGGCTTCACTCACGATGCGCGTGCCGACGTCGCGGTGAAAGAACCAGCAGGCCACGTGCGTCTTGTAGGGCGCCTTGTCCTTGCTGAAGCGCACATCGCGATGAATGCGAAACGCCGACTTCTTCGGCGAGCCCACGATCTCCGGCGCAAACTCGGCCAGCCGCACATCCATCTCTTCAATCAGGGCAGCGAGCGGCGCCTTGAGCTCGCGCTCGTAGTCGCCACGGTGGTCCTCGAACCACTCCTTGCGATTGTGACGCGCGAGGCCGCGCAGAAAAGTGAGCGCCTTGGGCGAGAAACTGGGCTTGGCATCCATAACGCGTCGTGTCAGATCAGTGGAAGCGTAGCGTGAGAAGCTGCAACAGTCAGCGCATGCCCGACGACATGGCGCGAGCAATGGCCTGCGGCGTATTCAACGACGGAAAAAGAAACTGGAGGAACAAGCCACTGCGCTCACCCCAGGCCCGCTCGTCGTGCAGGGCACCCGGCGCTTCGTGATACGACAGGTCGTGGCCATCACGCCAGCCCTGGCGCTGCAGCATGCGATACAGCAAACGCGTGCCCTTGAGCATGCGCGTCTCCCCCGTGCCCACGTCGAGCCAGATGCGGAGATCGGGACGTCCGTCGTCGGAGCTCGCCAGTTGCCGCACGATCCAGCGATCATCCCACCACACGCTCGGGCTCAGGAGCGCGAGCTTGCCGAAAATCGCGGAATGCGTGAGGCCCAAATGCAGACTCAGCAATCCCCCCAGTGAGCTGCCGGCCAACGCCGTGTCGCGTGGGCCGCGACGCGTTCGCCACTGTCGATCCACCCACGGCTTGATTTCGTACACCAGCATCTGACCGTACCGATCTGCCATGCCGCCGGCGTCATGCATGCTGTCGCGCGTGGGCGTGTACTCGTCAATGCGATCACGACCCGCGTTGCCGATGGCCACCAGAATGATGGGCTCGATGACCTGCGCGTGCATGAGCGCGCGCGCCGTCGTGTCCACACCCCACTGCACGCCGAACGGCGACAATGGCAGATCGTCGAACACGTTCTGCCCGTCATGCAGATACAACACCGGATAGCGCCGGGCCGGATCGGCATCATACTCAGGCGGCAGGCACACGATGACATCATGCGGCTGCGGAAGAAATCGCGAGCGCAGTGCGGGGAAGTGCAGCAGCGAGCCGACGCGCACCGCCGCGGGCGGCGCGAGATCCTGTGGCGCAGGAAGACCAGCATGGTACATCCCGAATGCTAACCGGCACCCTGAGCCCGACCAATTGCCGCCGTTCACACCGGACATCGGCAATCGTGACCGAACAGGGACGAAAATGCGGCCAAGCCGGTATCCTGTCGCAATGTCGCGGCCCCAGCCTTCGGCATGACGAACCCGTCGCGCTCCGCTCCGCCCGCCGTCACTCGGCTGGCTCTCTTCACCGATACCTGGCTGCCGCAGGTGAACGGCGTGGCACGGACCCTCGATCGACTGGTGACCGAGTGTCATCGGCGAGGCATCGCCACCATGGTGGTGACGCCGGAGGACGGCTCCGCAGCGCCAACCGCTGCCCACTATGAGCTGAAGCGCTGGCCCGCGCGACCGTTCTGGGCGTACCCGCAACTGCACATGGCCACGCCGTCCACCGTGCGGGCCCGCGCACTGCTCGAATCATTTCGCCCCGACCTCGTGCATGTCTCCACGCCCTTCGGTGTGGGGCTCTCGGGCCGACAGGCCGCGCGCGCGTTGAGTCTGCCGCTGGTGAGCTCGTATCACACGCACTTCACGGCGTATCTCAAGCACTACCGCCTGCAGCATCTCGATGCGCTGTCCTGGCCGTTCCTGCGTTGGTTTCACAACGGCGGCCTCGCCACCTTCGCGCCGACGCAGCATGTGGCCGATCAGCTCAGCGCGCAGGGATTTCGTGGTACGGCTGTATGGAGTCGTGGCATAGACACGGTACGCTTTCATCCGGCGCGTCGTTCGCTCGAGCGTCGACGCGCGCAAGGCGTACCGGACGACGCGTTGCTCTGCTGCTACGTGGGACGCCTGGCCCCCGAGAAGGGCATCGATGTGGCCATGGAAGCACTGCGTCCGCTGCTGGCCGCGCAACCCGATCGGCTGCGCTTTCTCCTTGTGGGAGATGGGCCGGCTGAAACACGATTGCGCGAGTCCGCTCCGGCAGGGGTGTTGTTTGCCGGACGGCAGGAGGGCGATGCGCTTGCGGAGTGCTACGCCTCGTCCGATGTGTTCGTGTTTCCCTCGGTCACCGAAACGTTTGGCAACGTGGTGCTCGAGGCCATGGCATCCGGACTCTGCGTGGTGTCGCACCACGCAGGCCCCACGTACGAGTTTGCGCACAACGGCACGGCCTATCCGGTGGACGTAACGTCGCCGGATGTGCTGCGTGCCGCTGTGCACACGCTCATGCACGATGCGCCGCGGCGCGCAGCACTCGCCGCCGCTGGGCTGCGCGAAGCGCAGCGCCGCGACTGGGCCTCGGTGTGGGCGAAACTGTTCAGTCACTACACACACGTGCTAAACGATGCGCACGAACCGGTTGCTGCACCTGCTGGCTGCCCTGGTAAAATTGCTGAACCAGCTGCCTCTTCGGAGCAGTGAAATTTTACCTTGACACGCGGTGAACACGACTGAACCTTAGCAGGGTGCTGAAAAACCG
>NZ_DLHL01000058.1 GCF_002483225.1 Gemmatimonas sp. UBA7669
CGACTTTTTCAGCACCCTGTTAGGTCCCTGCTAGATACAAGGTCCCTGCTAGATACAAGGATGGGAGGGGCGGGCCACGGGGGCATGAGGGTATGCATGCCCCCGTGGCCCGCCTCTCTGATCCCCAGATCCTCCTATCCTCACACCTTCAGTTCACCGATCCAGCCGAAAGCACACCATCACGCCGCGGTGACTGGCCCGAACGCATATCGGTAACCAAGGCCCCGGATCAGCCCCACCAGTCGCCCCAACGGCAACCCCATCACCGCGAAGTAATCGCCATCCACGCGCTCCACGATCGTGGCGCCGTACCCCTGGATGCCGTAGGCCCCCGCCTTGTCCATCGGCTCGCCGGTGTCCACATAGGCGGCAATGAGTTCGGGCGAGAGCTCACGAAACGTGACGCCAACCGACTCCACGCCCGAGCGGACCTCGCCCTGATGCGCCACGGCAACCGCGGTGTGCACCACGTGTGCGCGGCCGGCAAGACGGGTCAGCATGGCGATGGCCTCATCACGGCTGCCCGGTTTGCCGAGGATGTCGCCATCCACCACGACAATGGTGTCCGAGCCGATGACCACGGCCTCCGGATGCTGCGCAGCCAGCGTCTCGGCCTTGCTGCGCGCCAGGCGCTCGCAGTGGGGAACGGGCTCTTCGCCCGGCCAGACGGTTTCGTCGATATCAGCAGGCAGTACGTCATGCGTGATGCCCACCAGCGTAAGCAGTTCACGGCGGCGGGGCGACTGGGACGCGAGAATGACGCGGACCGGGAGCGAGGACGGGTTCGGCATGCGCTAAGTTTATCGGCGGCCAAGGCGTCGCGCACCCGCGTGTGTACCCGGCCGCTGCAGCGATTTCTGCAACGAATCCTGATCATTCCCACGAGCCCGTCATGTCCGCAGAGCATCCGTTCGATCCGTCGGCCCTGGCGTTCGAGACGCTGGCCGTGCGCGCCCAGCACCCGGTGTCGCCGGAGCGCGAGCATTCGGTGCCGCTCTATCTGACGTCGAGCTTTCGCTTCGATGACGCCGAGCACGCGCGTGCCCTGTTCGCGGAGGAGGTGACGGGCAATATGTACAGCCGCTATGCCAATCCCAACACCGACGAGTTTGTGCACAAGCTCTGTTTGTTGGAAGCCGGTGCCGACGCGGTGCGCGAAGGATCAGTGGATGGCATTGCGACGGCGTCCGGCATGTCGGCCGTGTTCACGGCCATTGCGGCGCGGGTCAGCAGTGGGGATCACGTGCTCGCGTCGCGCGCGCTGTTTGGTTCCACACATCAGATTTTCACGCGCATCCTGCCCAAGTGGGGGGTGTCGCACGATTACGCCGATGTGAGCGATCCGTCGTCATGGGAGCGGCTTGTTCGGCCCTCCACGCGTTTGATCTTTGTGGAAACGCCGAGCAACCCCGGACTTGAACTGCTTGACCTCGCCTGGCTTGCGGCGTTCGCGAACGCGCGCGGCATCCCGTTGGTGGTGGACAATTGTTTTGCCACGCCCTATCTGCAGCGTCCCCTCGCGCTCGGCGCCAGCGTGGTGGTGCACAGTGCCACCAAGTTCATCGATGGTCAGGGCCGCGTGCTGGGCGGTGCCATCGTGGGCGCACGCGACTATCTGGCCGAATGTCGTTTCTTCGCGCGGCATACCGGGCCGGCGCTGGGTGCGTTCAATGCCTGGCTGCTCAGCAAGTCGCTGGAAACGCTGACCGTGCGCATGGATCGCCACTGCAGCAATGCCCTCACACTCGCGCAGCATTTTGAGGGGCACGCCGCTATCGAGTCGGTGCGCTATCCCTTTCTCCCCTCACATCCGCAGTATGACCTGGCCCGTCGTCAGATGACGCAGGGCGGTGGCATTGTGGTGCTCAATTTGCGCGGAGGACTCGACGCCGGTCGCCGCGCCCTCGATCGCCTGCGCCTGTGCTCACACTCCGCCAACCTCGGAGACACGCGCACCATCGTCACGCATCCGGCATCGACCACGCACAGCAAGTTGAGCGCGGCCGAGCGCGCCGCCGTTGGCATTGGCGATGGCCTGCTCCGGGTCAGTGTGGGGCTTGAACAGGTAACCGACGTTATCGCCGATCTGGAACAGGCGCTCGCGTAGGCAAGCGAAACGGGGCCGACCTGAGCGTAACGAGGGACGCGCGGTAAAAAGCGCGAGCGGCCTAGCCCGGGGGATTATCCAATGGGCCCGCTCCCGCCTCGCGCTCCAGCCAAAGCGTGACCGGACCGTCATTTACCAGTTCCACGTCCATCATGGCTCCGAACTCGCCCGTGGAAACCTTAGCGCCCCGCTGGCGCAAAAGGGATACAAATTGGTTATATAGTGGTCTGGCGATCTCGGGTTTAGCGGCCTCCCCGAAGCTGGGGCGGCGCCCCTTTCGAGCATCGCCGTAGAGCGTGAACTGGGACACAACCAGCAATTCGCCATCGATTTCTGTCAGATCCCGGTTAAGTTTCCCGGTATCGTCGGGGAAGAGGCGAAGGCCGAGAATTTTTTCGGCCATCCATTCCAGCTCCGCCTGCGAATCGGTATGCGTGATCCCCACCAGCAACAGGTACCCGTGCCCGATACGGCCCGTCACACGGCCGTGAGGTTCCGACTCGTTCTCTCGAATGCGCACTTCGGCGCGTGACACGCGTTGGAGGAGTATTCGCATGGCACACAAAGTTGGACTCGAGCGTTGTGCGACGGTAGTCGCGTGTCGTTTCGGGGACAATGTCAATCAACACCACCGTGCAACCACGCCTTGCTCTTCACTTCGAACTGACGCCGCGCTCGGCGGCGACAGACGCTGATACCGCCTTCCTCGCCGCTTGTGTGGCGTGGCTGGGTCTGGATCAGGGACAACAGCTCAGCTGGGATGCGCCCTCCAACCACACGTTGGACGGCGGCCGCATTCTCCGGTGGGCCCCCTTCCACGACGAAGGCTCGTCGTTGGCCGACATCGTGGTGCATGCACCCGATCCACTCGACCGCGCGCTTCAGTGGTCCACGCATGTGACCTATGTCTGCACCACCAACGCGAGTGGTGCGATGCAGCGTCAGGTCAATATCCGCGTGGGCACCGAAGGTGGTGCGCCCAACGGCGCACCGCCGCCAGTGCGCCCGCCGCGCCTGCTCTCAGAGCTCGACGCCGCATTCACGCTGGTGTCCAACGACGGTCCGCTGCAGCGTGTCCCCACCCAGCTTGAGGCCGGGACGCTCGACGCCTTCGTGCGCTTCGTGCTCTGCGATCCCGCGCGCACCATGCCCGTGCTGTTGCTCACCGAACTGCCCGACGGCGGTTTCGTGATGCCGCCCGAGCAGTTCGCCAGCGAGATGTTCGGACTGGGCCTCTGCTTCCAGCTCCGTCACTCGGACACCTTCGCGCTGTCTGACGCTGTTGGTGGCCACGCCCGCTCGGTGTTCCTTGGTTCGGCTCGCGCCTATCTGCCGGGCTTCACGCTCGAATCCGACCCGTTCCAGCATCCGCTGGTCCTGGCTCGCGCGCTGGCCCTGCCGGGCGAGCGTCGTCGCCTCGTCCAGCGTCTCGCTGAAGTGTCGGTGGCGCGTCCGTTCTCCGATCCTGCGGTTGCCGACGTGCTGCGCGACAAGCGCGCGGCGGCGTACAGCAAGCGCCCGGACTCGGCCGAGGCCCTCGCGGCCGCCGAGTCGGGTGTCGAGATGGACAAGACGCAGATGATCTCGCTGGTCCGCCAGCTTGAAGAGGCCGTTCGTGCGGCAGAAGGCGAGTTGGCGCGCACCCGCGAGCGTCTCGTCGAGTCGCGTCAGCTGCTCGAGCACGAGCGGTCCATGGCTCGCTCGCTGCGCACCACGCTTGCGGCGCTCAAGGAGCGGCAGCCCATCAGCAAGCCGGCCAGCGACGCGCCGCAGTCGGTGCTCGAAGCCGTGGAGCGTGCGCAGGCCATGTACAGCGACGCGCTGCGTATCCTGCCGTCGGCGCACAGCTCGGCTCGTGAGTCGGAGTTCCCCGATCCCGATACGGCGTGGTCGTACCTCAAGGCCCTCGGTGAAGTGGGGCGTCGTCGTCAGGACCGTGCACTCAGCCGTCCGCTCGGTGAAGTCTTCGCCGATCTCGGCGTGGACTACTCGCCGGGCCCCAACGATCCGACGCGCAAGACCCCGTACATCTTCCGCGATGGCGATCGGGAAGTGGAAGCCGCGGATCAGCTGCGCAAGGGCAGCAACCCGGTGACCTGCCTGCGCATCTACTTCGCCAGCACGGAAGACGGTGGCTTCGTCATCGGTCACGTGGGCAAGCAGATCGACACGATTCCGAAGCCGGTTCCGGCGGCGGAGTAACGGCAGCCGAAGGTTGAAGGAGTAGGCAGGACAACTCAGGACCCAAAACTTGAACCCACCACCCGGAACTGATCAGTTTCGAGTGGTGGGTTCAGGTTTTTGGGTCGTGAGTTGGTTCGAACTTACGGCGCCGTCTCGTGAAACTGCACGCTGGTCTCATGCTGCAGCGCACGACGAAGCGCCCACTGGTCCTGGAAGAGCACGACCACATTGCCCTTATGATCGTACACTTTCATGCGGCCAAGACCCGTCGCCACCTTCTCCACGTCCTTGGCTGGGCCCGTGAGCCAGCGCGGCCAGCGATAGCTCATCTTCTCGAACTTGCAGGGTGCGGCGTATTCGTACTCGAGACGGAAGGCCATGACGTCGAACTGCAGCTGACCGACCGCGCCCACGATTGGCTGTGAGCCGGCACTGGTTTCGGCGAAGAACACCTGCGCCGCCCCTTCCTCGGTGAGCTGACGCAGGCCGAGGTCGAACTGCTTGCGCTTCATGGGGTCGGCCGGCATGGCGCGCGCAAAGTGCTCCGGCGCGAATCGCGGAATGCCCTGGAACTCCAGCTTGCCGTCGCCGCCAAGCGTGTCACCGATGCGCAGATTGCCGCGGTCCATCACGCCAATCACATCACCCGGCCAGGCCTCCTCAATGGCCACCCGATCACGCGCCATGAACTGCTGCGGCGCAGCGAGCCGCATGGGCTTGCCCGTGCGCTGATGCAGCACCTGCATGTTGGCCTCGAAATGTCCCGACACCACACGCAGAAAGGCCACGCGGTCGCGGTGCTTGGGGTCCATGTTCGCCTGAATCTTGAACACGAAACCGGTGAACTCCGGCTGCGCCGGATTCACGGGACCCACGCTGGACTCGCGCGGCCCCGGCGCCGGTGCCAGCTCGAGAAACTCGCGCAGGAAGGGCTCGATGCCGAAGTTGGTGAGCGCCGAACCAAAGAACACGGGCGTGAGGGCGCCATCGATGACCCGCTGATGGTCGTACTCATGACCGGCCGCATCGAGCAGCTCGATATCGGTCATGAGGCGATCGAACGCGCCCTCACCCATGACATCGACCAGCTTGGGATCGTCGATGCTGACGATGGTGTCATCAGCGCGTGTCGCGCCGCGATCGCCACTGCGCTCAAAGAGATGCACTTCGCGCTTGAGGCGATCGTAGACGCCCACGAAGGTGTCATTCTCGAACACCGGCCAGGTGGCCGCGAAGCAGTCGATCCCGAGATCGGCTTCAACGTCCTGAATGAGCTTGAGCGGGTCTTCACCGTGCCGGTCGCACTTGTTGACCAGCGTGAAGATGGGCGTGCGGCGCATCTTGCACACGTCGAAGAGCTGACGTGTGCGCTCCTCGACACCCTTGCGATTGTCGAGCAGCATGATGGCGCTGTCGGCGGCCACCAGCGTGCGATAGGTGTCTTCGCTGAAGTCTTCGTGACCCGGCGTGTCGAGCAGGTTGAGCTGGTAGCCCAGAAACTCGAACTGCAGCACCGAGCTGGTGACGGAGATGCCGCGCTCCTGCTCGAGCTTCATCCAGTCCGACGTGGCATGCCGGGTGGCACGCCGCGCCTTCACCGAACCGGCCAGATGGATGGCGCCGCCGTAGAGCAGCAGCTTTTCAGTGAGCGTGGTCTTGCCGGCGTCCGGGTGCGAGATGATCGCAAAGGTGCGGCGGCGGGCGATCTCACGCTCCAGGCGCGAGCTGTCCACCGGCAGCTCATTGGCGCCGGATTCGGTCGGGGTCACAGCATCGGTCATAGCCCTGAAAGATAATCAGGGCCGGAACCGGGGTTGGGGCTGCGTGCGACCCGCCGGGCCGGCTTCGGCGCCCCTAGAGCAGCACGTCGGCCAGCTCGGGGCGCTTGGCGAACTGGGCCGAGGCAAAGGGACAGGTGGCCATGACCTTGGTGCCGGTTTCCCGGGCCCAGCGCACCAGTTCTGCCAGCAGCGCCTGCCCAAGTCCCTGCCCTCCGTAGGCCGGATTGACCTCGGTATGGTCGATGATGATGAGATCGGGTCGTCCGCGGCTGTAGGTCATGACGGCGGCGTGCTTCCCGTCACGGTCAATGCGGAAGCGGCCGCGGTGGCCGTCTTCGTCGTGGTGGATGACATCGGGACTGTCGCTCATGCCATCAGTGTGGCAGCTGGTCCAGATTGGCGCTAGACTCGGGAGTGGACGACACCCGGTTCGAACAGGCAGTGGATGCCGTTGTGCAGGGCGACCTTGAGGCGCTGAGGCTGTTGCTGCGCGCGGACGCCTCCCTCGTCGAACAGCGCTCCGCCCGCAGCCACCATGCGACGCTGCTGCACTACGTCGCGGCGAATGGCGTGGAGAATTTTCGACAGCGCACACCATCCAACATTGTCCGCATCGCCGAGTGTCTGCTGGACGCCGGCGCCGACGTCAAAGCCACCTGCGATGTGTACGGTGGCGGCGCAGACACGCTGGGGCTCGTGGTCACCAGTGCGCACCCTCGGGCAATAGGCGTTCAGTTGCCATTGGCTGATCTGTTGCTCGCACGTGGCGCCATATTGCGTCCGCGGCTGGTGCGCGACAGCCTCGCCAACGGATGCCCGGAGGCTGCCACGCACATTGGCGCGATTTGCCTGCAGCGCGGCATGCCGCTTGGCCTTCAGGAACTGGCCGGCATGGGGGAGACGCGGCGTGTGGCCGACCTGCTGGTGCAAGAATCGTCGTCAGACTCTGAACGCGGCGAGGCCATGACCATGGCGGCATGGTACAACCGCGCCCCGGCGCTCATGGCCTTGCTCGACGCCGGCGTGGCGGTGGACACACCCAACAGCGACGGTGCAACCGCTCTGCACGTGGCCGCCTACGCTGGTCATTTCGACCTGGTGCACATGCTCTGCGCCCGCAGCGCGGACGTACATCGTCGCGACGCGCGCTACGACAGTACCCCGCGCACGTGGGCTCAGCACGCCTGGCAGGTGGACGGCAAGGGGCCCGAGGCAATGTACCGGGCCATCATCGACCACCTGCAGCAGGCGGAGTCGCTTACTCGACCGTGACGCTCTTGGCGAGGTTGCGCGGCTGATCCACGTTGCAGCCGCGCTTGACGGCGATGTAGTACGCCAGCAACTGCAGCGGCACCGAGGCGAGAATCGGCGTGAGCAGATCCTCGGTCTCCGGGATGCGGAACTCGTAGTCGATCTTGCCGGCCAGGCTGGGCTCGTCGCGCGTGGTGATGGCGATGACCTTGCCCTTGCGCGCCTTCACTTCCTGGATGTTCGACGTGATCTTGTCGAACACCGCGTCGTGCGGCGCGATGCACACCACCGGCATCATCTCGTCGATGAGCGCGATAGGGCCGTGCTTCATCTCGGCCGCCGGATAGCCCTCGGCGTGAATGTACGAGATTTCCTTGAGCTTGAGCGCGCCCTCGAGCGCGGCCGGGAAGTTGTAGCCGCGACCGAGGTAGAGGAAATTCGTGGCCCGCTTGAACTCTTCCGCCAACTGCTCGATTTCGTCGGCCCGATCGAGAATGCTCTGAATCTGCTCGGGCAGCCTGGCCATGGCCTGCGCAATGGCTCGGCCCCGCGCCACACTCAGGTCGCGCAGACGCGCCAGCTTGAGCGTGAAGAGCGCCAACGCCACCACCTGACTGGTGAAGGCCTTGGTGCTGGCCACACCGATCTCGGGGCCGGCGTGCAGGTAGATGCCGCCGTCATCTTCGCGGGCGATGGTGCTGCCCACCTGGTTCACGAGACCCAGCGTGCGTGCGCCGCGGCGCTTGGCCTCACGCATGGCTGCCAGCGTGTCCGCCGTTTCGCCGGACTGCGAGATCACAATGCACAGCGTGCGCGGCGTGACGATGGGATTGCGGTAACGGAACTCCGACGCGTACTCCACCTCCACTGGAATGCGGCACAGCTCCTCGATCATCATCTCGCCGATGAGCGCCGAGTGCCAGCTCGTGCCGCAAGCCGTGATGATGATGTTGTCGACGGCCAGCAGGTCTTCCTTGGAGATATTGAGACCGCCAAGCTTGGAGAAACCTTCCTCGAGAATGAGACGGCCACGCATGGTGTTCTCCACCGTGGTCGGCTGCTCGAAGATCTCCTTGAGCATGAAATGCGGATAGCCACCGCGCTCGATCTGCGCGAGGTCCCAGTCGATGCGCGTGACGGGCTTCTCGCGAATGACCGAATCGAGATCCAGCACGTGGTAGCCGTCACGCGTGACCACGGCAATGTCGCCGTCATCGAGGTAGACGACCTGTCGCGTGTGCGCGAGGATGGCCGAGGCGTCGGAGGCGACGAAGTACTCGCCGTCACCGATTCCCACGAGCAAGGGGCTGCCCTTGCGCGCGGCCACGATCTTGTCCTTCTCGTCACTCGAGATGACGGCAATACCGTAAGTGCCGTCCACCTGACGCAGGGCCTCAATGACGGCCGCCTCGAGGTTGCCGGCGTAGGCCGTCTCGATGAGGTGCGACAACACCTCCGTGTCCGTGTCAGACTTGAACACATAACCGCGCGCTTCGAGTCCGGCCTTGAGCGAGGTGGCGTTCTCGATGATGCCGTTGTGCACCACGGCGATCTTGCCGTTCTGGCTCACGTGCGGATGCGCGTTCTGTTCGTTCGGCGGACCGTGCGTGGCCCAGCGCGTATGCGCAATGCCCAACGTGCCATGCGGCGGGTTGGACGCAATGGCCGACTCGAGGCGCGCGATCTTGCCGGCCGCACGGCGTGTCTCCACGCCGTTGCCGTTCATGATGGCCACGCCGGCCGAGTCATAGCCGCGATACTCGAGGCGCTTGAGGCCTTCGATGAGCATCGGCGTGGCGATCTTGTCACCGATGTAGCCAACGATTCCACACATGGGCGGTCAGGTCAAAGGGAAACGAGTGCGTCCAGCGGGCCGCGGGCCTGCGCGATGAGCGCGCGGGCGTCGGCGTCGGTCGGGGCTTCAGCGATCACACGCACGATGGGTTCGGTGCCCGACGGGCGCAGGTGCACCCAGCGGTCACTCCAATCGAGGCGCAGACCGTCCTGCGTATCGGCGCGCGCGTCGGCAAAGGCCGCGCGCAGCGCCTCGTACACCGCATCGAGCGGTGCATCGGGGCGATCCAGCTTGTCCTTCACGATCACATACTGCGGGCGTTCCGCCTTGAGCTGCGAAAGCGGACGTCCTTCTTCGTGCATGAGCTGCAGCATGAGCGCCGCACCCAGCGGCGCGTCGCGGCCCAAATGCAACTCGGGCAGAATCACACCACCGTTGCCCTCACCGCCAATCGTGGCGCCAAGATCGCGCATGGCGAGCGCCACATTCACTTCGCCCACCTTGGCAAAATGAAAGGGCACACCCATCTCGTCGGCGACGTCGGAGACGACCTTGCTGGTGGAGAGATTGGTCACCACCGGGCCGCGCCGATGCCGCAGCACCGCGCGCACTGCGAAGGCCAGCGTGTAGTCTTCACCGGGCGCCTTGCCGTCATCCAGCACCAGTGCGAGCCGATCGACATCCGGATCGGTCGCGAATCCCACATGGGCCTGCGTGGCACGCACCAGCGCTTCGAGCTCACCGAGGTTCTCGGGCACCGGCTCGGGCGGCCGATGGAAGCGCCCGTCGCTCTCCATGTTGATGCCGTACACCTCGCAGCCCAACTCACTCAGCAACGCGGGCATGATGACGCTGCCCGCGCCATGGCAGCAGTCGAGCGCAACACGGAATCGGCGGGAGCGGATGCCCTCCACATCAAGCCACGGCAGCGCAAGCAGCTGCTCAAGATGCCGCGCGACCGCCTCGTCATCACGCGTGATGTGACCGAGCTTGTCCCAGGTGGCGCGCGGAATGCCGGAGTCGAGCAGCGCCCGCATCTCCGCGCCTTCGGCCGCGGAAAGAAACAGTCCGGAGGGGCCAATGAACTTGAGTGCGTTCCACTCGATGGGGTTGTGACTGGCCGTGATGCCAAGGCCACCCGCGGCGTGGTGATGCTCCACCGCCAGCTGAATAGTGGGCGTGGGCGCCATACCGATGTCGATCACGGTGCAGCCCACCGACTCGAGCGCGCCATGTACAATGCGGGTGAACATGGGCCCCGACACGCGACTGTCGCGGCCCACGACGACCTTGAAGTTGCCGTCGCGTGAGGCCCACGCGCCGAACGCCGCCGCAAAGGTCGCGACCACCTCGGGCGTGAGCGCTTCCGCCACGCGCCCGCGCACTCCCGACACACTCACCATCAACCCATCGAACGCCATCGGTCTCCTCGTCGAGATCATGCCGGACCGACCGGGGTGGTCGGCATCCAGCGGCCGGCCCGTCCTGTCCCGTCAGTCCGGTCACGTGGAAACTAGGGGTGTCACGTGACGGGAACCAACAGTCACCACAGGAATGCGGGTCCTAGGCTGTCAGGAATACGACGACCAGGCAGACCCGGCGTTACGGTGGCGGCCCAGGTCCGCCCACCGGCCGGCGCTGCTATTGTGCGAGATGGATCCGCTCGGACTGCTTCCCTATGCCCTGGCCGCCGGCGGTGGCCGGGTGGACGGCCACGAAGCCTCGGCGCTGGTAGCGGCCGGTTTCACGCTGCTGCAGCGCTCGCTGCCTCTCGTGCGGGCACTCGGCACGGGGCCCGTGGCTGTACGGCCCGCTCGTTGGGCCGACTTTCTGGTCGCGTTGGCGGCGAGTGACGGGCGTGGCCTTTGTGTGCGGCCTCCGCATCAGGAAGCAGCCGGCTTCCTCTACCCGGAGCGGGAGCTGGCAGAGCTGAGCGTGGACCTGCGGGCCGCCCCTCTGCAGGCGACGGTGTCCACGTCGCAGCACACGCAGGTGGTGGACCTCGGTTCACATTTCGGGCTCGACCTGATCGGCGACACGGAGACAGCGGGTCGCGAGGAACCCTGCCTCACGCTGGGTGATCAGGCGCGGTGGATTTCGCACCGTCAGCTGCTGCACGATGCGCGCGCTGGGATGGCGGCACACGCCTTCACGCCGGTGCATCGCACCCTGGTGTGCACCCCATTCACGAACTACGACGGCCTCGTGCTGGGCGTGCTCGCGCCTCTACTGGCTGGTGGTGCGGTGCTGACGGGTGCTTCGCTTGGCGTGCAGGAGGTGCATGCGGTGCTGGCGGACGGCGAGGCCAATGTGGTGGTGTGTGGGCCGGACATGGAATTGCCGCCGGAGACCACAGCGCGTGTCATCCGCGTACCGCTGAGTTTGTAAGCGCGGCGCGGGTATCATCAACAGCTCACGCCACCAGCGTCAGTTCCCGGCGCCGCCGCACGTTCCAGTCGGGACGCAGCGCGTGATCGCGCTCCAGCGCCAACTTGAACGCCGTCACGCAGCACGGATCAAACTGCGTACCGGCGTGGCGCTCCAGTTCCTCCAGGGCCTCTTCCACCGACATGCCGTCACGATACGGACGGCCGCTGGTCATGGCGTCGAAACTGTCGGCCACGGCCGTGATGCGCGTCTCGAGCGGAATGCACGGCCCGATCAACTGATCCGGCGTGCCCTCACCATCGAAACGCTCGTGATGCGAACGCACCACTGCCAGCGCATGTGGCATGTCACGCAGCAGCGGCGAAAGAATGCGCCAACCAATCACCGGATGCTCCATCACGTGCGCATACTCCTCGCCCGTGAGTGGCCCCGGCTTGTTGAGCACCGCTTCCCGCACACCAATTTTGCCAATGTCATGCAGACGGCTGCCCAGCTCGAGTTGCGTGCGCAGCGTGTCGGACACCTGCAGCACATCGGCAATGGCCATCGCATAGCGCGACACCCGCGTGGAATGTCCCCAGGTGTACGCGTCCTTCACTTCCAATGCGTCGGCCAATGACTGCAACGAGGCCAGAAACAGTTCCTCGTACTGGCTGGCCTGCTCCGCCACGCGTGCTTCGAGCTGTGCCCGATACGCCGCATTCTCGCGCAGCAATCGGCGCTTGGCCATGGCCTGCGCCACGCGGGCGCGCACTTCGTCGGCGGCAAAAGGCTTGGTGAGATAGTCCAGCGCCCCGCCTTCAAGACACTTCACGGCCAACTGCACATCGGCTGTGGCGGTGATGATCACCACGGCCGTTTCCGGGGCTCGCACCTGAATGGCCGCCAGCAATGCGGCGCCGTCCATGACCGGCATGTGATAGTCGGACAACACCAGCGGAACGGGGTGCTGAGCCAGCACCGCCAGCGCCTCGTCGCCAGAACCCGCTTCATGGCACACGAAACCATCAGCCTGCATGACGCGGCGCAGCAGCGCTCGCATGCCGGGTTCGTCGTCCACGATGAGGCAGGCGCGCTCGGACGCGCCAGCTTGCCGGAGGGTGTCCGGCATCGTCAGGCCGCCGGTTCTGGATCGCGCGGAAAGACCGGCCACACGACGGCGGGCGGCACAGGCGTCACGGCCGGCCGTCGTGCCCCGAGTCGCAGCGCGCTCCGCGTGCCGACTCGACCACCTCGGCTCCCGACGCTAGCTTGAGCCGAACCTTCCCCCCGAATCACCCGGAGCCCATGACGCGCATTTTCGACGAAGACCTCGCGGGTGGCCTGTCCACTCGCGCCATTCATGCGGGCCAGCGGCCCGACCCCGTGTCCGGCGCCATCATGACGCCGCTCTACCTCACCAGCACCTACGTGCAGGAGAGCATCGGGGTCAACAAGGGATACGAGTACGCCCGGGGCAAGAACCCGACCCGACAGGCGCTGGAACGCAATGTGGCCACACTCGAAGGTGGCCGGCACGGCTTTGCCTTCGGCAGCGGCATGGGCTGCCTCGACTCGATCATGAAGTTGTTCAAGGCCGGTGATCACATCGTGTGCGCCGAAAACGTGTACGGCGGCACCTTCCGGCTGTTCGATCGAATTCTGCGGCATATGGGGTTGTCCTTCACCTACGTGGATACGAGTGATCCGCAGCGGGTCGAAGAGGCCATGACCTCCGCCACGCGCGCACTGCTCGTGGAGACGCCCACCAATCCGCTCATGCGGCTCACCGACCTGCGCGCCATGGCGGACATTGCCGGGCGTCACGATGCACTGCTCGTGGTGGACAACACGTTTGCGACTCCCATCTACCAGCGTCCGCTGGAGCTGGGCGCGCACATCGTGTGGCACTCCACGACCAAGTACATCAACGGTCATTCTGATATGATCGGCGGCCTCGCCGTGGTACTTGAGGACGAGCTCGCCGATCGGCTCCAGTTCATTCTGAACGCCGCCGGTGCCGTGCCGGGCCCCTTCGATGCCTGGTTGGCGCTGCGCGGCACCAAGACCCTGCCGCTGCGCATGAAGCAGCACGACATCAACGGCCGGGCCATCGCCGAGTACCTGGCGGGCCGACTCGGACCCGAGCGGGTCATTTACCCGGGGCTCCCCCATCACCCGCATCACGAACTGGCCAAGCGGCAGATGTCGGCCTTCGGCGGCATGATGACGCTTGATCTCGGCACGCAGGACAACGCGCGTCGCTTTCTCGAGCGGGTGCGGGTTTTCTCGCTGGCCGAGTCCCTGGGCGGGGTGGAAAGCCTCACCAATCACCCCTTCACCATGACCCATGGCTCCGTACCGGCCGAGGTGAAGCAGGCCATGGGCCTGACCGACGGCATGGTGCGCCTGTCCTGCGGCATCGAGGACGCCGAGGACCTGATCGAGGATCTCGAGCAGGCGCTGGTGGGGATCTAGCAGGGTGCTGAAAAACCGGT
>NZ_DLHL01000059.1 GCF_002483225.1 Gemmatimonas sp. UBA7669
TCGGGGTCGGGGTCGGGGTCGGGGACGACTGCGATCCAGCCAGCCGGGCGTCAGGTCCTAACGAGAGTCCTCGGCTCTGGATCTGTAGCTCCGCGTACTGCGATTGAATCTGCAGAATGGATATTCTGTTTACCGGAATGGGCGTTTGGGCAGCTCGGACGCAGCATACCAATACGCGAAACGGCTTGGTAACGGCGGTTCGTCCTCGTGGCGCGGGGGATCACCGCCATGGGCTGGAACCGTTACAATTGAGGGCGTTGTTCCCCTCCTGTCCCGGCGCGTCTGCCGGGACCGTTCGAACAGAGTAGTTCCCTCTCGCCAGACCCAGGAGCGTTTATGCACAACGGCGTCAAGCGCGCGTTCCTCACGTGGATCGCGCTGGCCGCGTCCGTTCCGGCTGTGTTCTTAGGCCGACCTCTCCAAGCGCAGGTGACCACCTCAAGCATTCGTGGCAGCGTAGCCGACTCGGCCGGTCGTCCCGTCGAGAATGTCCGCATCGAAGCCGTCCATCAGCCCTCCGGAACGCGCTACGCGACAGCAACGCGAGCAGATGGCCGCTTCGCCATTATCGGCATGCGCGTGGGCGGTCCGTACTCCGTGTCTGCCACCGCGATTGGTTATGCGAAGCAGACGCAGGACAACATTTCGCTTGCCCTTGGCGTTGCGAGCGATCTGTCTTTCCGGTTGGCCTCGGCTGCCGTTCAGCTCCAGACGGTAACGACACAGGCCGACGCCAACGCGATCGCCACCACCCGCACCGGCGCGGCCACACAGGTCAGCCAGCAAGTGCTGACCAGTCTTCCGACGATCTCGCGCCGCATTGATGACTTTACCCGCCTTACCCCGCAGGCCGGTCGCGGCGGCACCTTTGGCGGTGCGGACAATCGGCTGAACAACATCACGGTCGACGGGTCCTACTTCAACAACTCGTTCGGCCTCGGCGGACAGCCCGGTGATCGAACGAACGTGGCGCCCATTTCGATCGATGCCATCGAACAGATTCAGGTGAACGTTGCGCCGTACGATGTCCGGCAGGGCAACTTTGTGGGCGCCGGTGTCAATACCGTCACCAAGTCCGGCACCAACGAGTTCTCCGGTTCGCTGTACTATCTGACTCGCAACCAGGATCTTGTCGGCACGCAGGCTGGTGCCACGCCGTTCAATCCGGGCACGTTCGACTTTGCGCAGATTGGCGCTCGCCTTGGCGGCCCGCTCATCAAGGACAAGCTGTTCTTCTTCACGAGTTTCGAACAGGACAACGACCAGCGTCCGGGCATCCTGCGTACCGCCAATACCGGCGGACAGCCCGTTACCGGCAACACCACGCGAGTCCTGCAATCTGATCTCGACCAGTTGAGTTCGTTTCTCCGCGAAAACTTCGACTACGAGACCGGCCCCTATTCGGGTTATCAGTTCGAAACGCCGTCCTTGCGTTTCCTCACGCGCCTCGACTACAACCTGAATGACCGCAACAAGTTCAGCCTACGCTACACGATGCTGAACTCCGACACGGATGTGCCGCTGTCCACGTCGAGTTCGCTGGGGTTCGGGAGAGCCAACAACAACACCTTCCTGAGTTACCAGAACTCGAACTATCAGATCAAGGAGAACATCCGAAGCCTCGTTGGCGAGTGGAACTCGCTGCTTGGCGACCGGGTGGCCAACAACCTGATCGTCGGCTTCACGTCACAGGACGAGAGCCGCGCGGTGCGTGGTGGATCGTTCTTCCCGTTTGTGGACATTCTCCGTGATGGCTCGGCGTACACGTCGTTCGGCTATGAGCCCTTCACGCCGAACAACGAGCTGCGGTACAACAGCTTCCAGATCCAGAACAACCTCACGGTATCCCGCGACAAGCACGACTTCACGTTCGGCGCGACACTCGAGCGTTACGAGTCGGAGAACGTGTTCTTCCCCGGGTCTCAAAGTTCGTACGTGTACAATTCCCTCGAGGATTTCTACACGGACGCCCGCGGCTTCCTGACCAATCCCAACCGGACGACGTCTCCCGTTTCCCTGCGTCGCTTCCAGGTGCGGTACTCGAATATCCCCGGTCAGACCAAGCCGGTGCAGCCACTCGAGGTCCTGTACGGCGGACTGTACGCGCAGGACGAATGGCGCGTCCGCGACAATCTGCGTCTCACTTATGGCCTGCGCGTCGATGTTCCGCGCTTTGGCGACACCGGGTTTGAGAACCCGGCGGCGGACGCGCTCAACTTCCGCGACGAGAATGGAGCGACCGTTCAGTACCAGACCGCCAAACTGCCGGACGCCAACCTCCTGTGGAGTCCCCGGTTCGGCTTCAACTGGGACGCAAGCGGAGACCAAAAGACACAGGTACGCGGTGGTTCCGGCATCTTCACGGGGCGACCGGCGTATGTCTGGATCTCGAATCAGATCGGCAATACCGGTGTGCTCACAGGATTCGAATCTGTGGACAACACCACCAGTCGTCCTTGGAACCCCAACCCTGATGCCTACAAGCCGAGCAACGTCACGGGTGCTCCAGCTTCGCAGTATGAGCTGGCGCTGACGAACCCGGACTTCAAGTTCCCGCAGATTTGGCGTTCGAACATCGCCGTCGATCGCAAGTTGCCGTGGAAGCTTACGGGAACGGCGGAGTTCCTGTACAGCAAGGACGTGAACGGCATCTACTACATCAACGCCAACCAGCCGGCGCCGACGTCAACCTTCAATGGAGCCGACGCGCGCCCGCGATACAGCGACTCCTGTCCGGCCGCAGGCACACAGATCCGCATCAACTGCAATGTGTCCAACGCGGTCGTGCTGAAGAATCAGGACGTCGGTTACGCTTGGAACGCAGCCTTCGCACTCGAGCGGTCGTTCTCCTCCGGCTTCTATGCCAAGACCGCGTACAGCTACGGCATTGCCAAGAACACCGTAGATCCGGGCTCTGTCGCTTTCGGCTCATGGAACGGCAATCCGCACTCGCGCGACCCCAACAATCCGGGCGTTGGTTTCTCCAGCAATACGGCGGGACATCGCTTCTTCACCGCGCTGACGTACGAAAAGCAGTACTTCAACGTTGGAAAGACCGGCGTTTCCCTGTTCTTCGAGGGACGCACTTCGGGAGTGGGCAGCTTCGTTGTCGACGGTGACCTGAACGGCGACGGTGGTACGCTGAACGACTTGATGTACATCCCGCGCGATGCGTCGGAGATGAACTTCGAGCAGTACGCCACCACAGGCACCGGCGGCCGCACGTTTACGGTGCAGGAGCAGGTCGCCGCATTCGAGGCGTTCATTCAGCAGGACGACTACCTCCGCAACAATCGCGGCAGCTACGTGGAGCGAAACGCGGTGTTTGGCCCCATTGCCTACAACGCGGACCTGAGCATTACGCAGGACATCTTTCGCAACGTGGCCGGCAAGCGGAACACGATTCAGGTTCGCCTCGATATCCTGAACGTCGGCAACCTGCTGAACGAGAATTGGGGCCAGGGGTATCGCTTTGTGGCGAACGGGCGCCCGCTCGTGTCTCGCGGCGCAGATGCTCAGGGCCGCCCGCTTTACCGGTTCCGCAATGTCTCCAACAGCGATCTGTTGACGGAGACGTTTGAAAAGACGGCACTAACCGGTGATGTGTGGCGCATGCAGCTTGGCCTGCGCTACATCTTCAACTGAGCCGCACCGTTCCGGACGGCGCGAGAAACTGAGAAAAGCGGGGGGCGGCCAGTCATGGCCGCCCCCCGCTTGATTTGGTCGATAAAGGGGCCGCGCTCTGCTACGCGGAGCGTCGTCCCACCGTGAGGTAGTAGACCGGCACGCCCAGGAGGATGACGCCAAACACCCCGAGGGTGGGGATGCGCTGCGCGCTGTCCATGAGCGCGTTGCCCAGGAGGAACAGCACGGCCAGACAGAAAAGGGCGGGCACCAGCGGGTAGAGGGGGGTGCGCACCGGCGGATTCCAGTCGGGACGGCGGCGCAGCTTGAAGATGGCCCCGATGCTGAGCACGTAGAACACGAGCGAGGCAGTCACGAAGATGTCGGCCAGCTGCTCGAAGCTGCGCAGCAGCACGAATGTGACCCCCAGGATGCCCGTCATGATGATGGCCACATACGGCGTCTTGAAGGTCGGGTGCACCGCCGCCACCTGACGGAAGAACAGCCCGTCATCGGCCATGGCAAAAAAGATGCGTGGGCCCGTGAGCAGCGAGCCGTTCACCGAGCCGAAGGTGGAGATGAGCACCGTGAGCGACACCAGCGTCACGCCCACCGGCCCGATGAGGCGCTGGGCCACGTCGGCCGCCACGAGCGGCGCGCGGCGCATTTCATCCACCGTGAGCACCGACAGATAGGCCAGATTGGCCAGCAGATAGATGGCAATGATGGCCAGCGTGCCAAGCACGATGGCCCGCGGCAGGGTGCGGCGCGGGTCGGCCACTTCGCCCGACACCTTGGCCAGATCGCCCCAACCGTCGAAGGCCCAGAGCACGCTCACCAGCGCGAGGCCGAAGGCCGACACCGAGAAGGAGCCCGCCGGCGCCGCCGGCGTGAAGTTGCCGCCGGTCTTGGGCAGCCCCAGCGCAAAGGCCAGCAGAATGATGATGACGAGGCCGCCGTACTTGGCCACGGTGGTGACGTTCTGCACGAGCGAGCCCCATTTGAGGCCCACCACGTTGATGGTGGCCATGAGGGCCAGCGCCGCCGCCGCCACGTAGTGCGCATAGGCATCGTAGGGCGCGATGCTGGGGTCGAAGCCCAGCGCCCGCAGGAAATACTGGGCAAAGGTCAGCGAGATGCCGCCCAGCGCGGCGGCGCGAATGAGCGTGAACTCCGCCCACCCGTACAGGAAGGCGGGGAGCCGCCCCCAGGCCTCGCGGATGTACACGAAGTAGCCGCCGGTGCGCGGCATGGCGCCGGCCAGCTCGGCCAGCGTGAGCGCGCCACAGAGCGCAAAGAGGCCACCCACCGCCCACACGGCCATGAGCGGCAGGGGACCGGGCAGCTTGTCGGCAATGCCGGCTGGCGAGCGGAAGATGCCGGAGCCGATGGTCGTGCCGACGAGAACGGCAATGGCGCTCCAGAGTCCGAGCTGGCGGGGGAGCTCGGCGGGCGCGCTGGAAGGGGGGGAAGAGGCCATACGCGCAATGCTAGTGCCCGGCGCACGGCTTGGCATCTCCACAAGGGGCCGGCGGCCGCGAAACATGGCACAGGGTGTTTGGCAAGCGCTGCAAAGACCGGTCGTCGCCGTCTAGTTTTCCGGGATCATGTCTGGTTCTCTGAATCCCCTGCTGCCTGCCGGGCTCCTTAACGCACTGTTCTGGGTGCTGGTGGCCGCCTGTGTCGTGGCGCAGGTGTTTATCGTGCGGGCGGTTTTCCGCACCTTGCCGGCGGCGCCCACGAGCAGTGCGGTGCCCGCCCCGCGTCGCTGGGCTGAGGTGGTGCAGGTCATCCTGCCGGTGGTCGGATTGGTGGCCCTGTTCCTGGGTGCCTGGCGCGCCCTGGCTCTTCCGACCACTCCGTGACGCACCGGCTCGTGCGTCCCTGGCTCGACGTCACATGACGACGCCCGCAACACCGGCGGCCGAAACGCCGCTCTCCCGCGACCTGGTCGCCCTCACCAAGCCGCGCATCATTTCGCTGCTGCTGGTGACGACAGCGGCGCCCATGTACGCAGCGGGGTCACCGTCGATCTGGACCGTGCTGCTGGTGATGGTGGGCGGCTACCTCATGGCGGGCGGCGCCAATGCGGTCAACATGTACATCGATCGCGACATCGATGACGTGATGGCGCGCACGCGCCTGCGTCCGATTCCCTCGGGACGCATGTCACCCATTCAGGTGCTGGCTTTCGGCGTGTTCTGCGCCACGCTGGCCACCTGGCTGCTGGCGCACTTCGTGAACGTGCTGTCGGCGGGTCTCGCGCTGGCCGGCTTCTACTTCTACGTGTTCATCTACACGCGGCTGCTCAAGCGCACCTCGCCGCAGAACATCGTGATCGGCGGCGCGGCGGGTGCGTTTCCGCCGCTTGTGGGTTGGGCGGCGGTGACGGGCACGCTCGACGTGACGGCGCTCTGTCTCTTTCTCATTGTGTTCTACTGGACCCCGCCGCACTTCTGGGCGCTCGCGCTGCTCAAGCAGGTGGACTACAGCCGCGCCGGTGTGCCCATGGCGCCGTTGGTCTGGGGTGAGCGCGAGACCATGCACCAGATGGTGTGGTACACGGTCATTCTGCTGGCGCTGACGGTGTTGCCGGTGCTCTATGGCGCATTCGGCTGGCTGTACCTGCTGAGCGCCGTGGTGCTTGGCGGTCTGCTCTTCTGGGGCGTGTGGCGCGTGCTGCGCGCAGCGCAGCGCGGCGAGAGCTGGACGGGGCAGGCGTGGTGGGTGTACAAGTACTCGCTGCTCTATCTCGCGCTGCTGTTCGTGGCCATGGGCGTCGACCGGGCGCTGCAGCGTTGACGGCACGCCGATCGGCGCATCCGCTGGCGACGCCGCCGGCGAGTCCGTCGGTGGCCCCGGCGACCGATCCCTCCACCCCACGCGCTGCGCGGCCCTCGCCACGGGCGCTGGCTCGCCTGCTGCCGCTCTTGCGGCCCTACCGGGCGCGACTGGCGGTGGCCTTCGTGTTTCTCGTGGTGGCGGCCGCGGCGGGCCTCGTGTTCCCCGGTGTGCTGCGCTATCTGCTCGATGCGGCCTTCGAACAGCGCGACGCGGAGGCACTCGATCGCATTGCGCTGGGCCTGCTGGGCGTGTTTGCGGTGCAGGCGGTGGCCAACTATGTGCAGGTGTTTCTGCTCAGCAGCAGTGTGGAACGCATTGTGGCCACGCTGCGCGAGCGCACCTTCGCGCATCTCATTCGCCTCTCGCCGTCGTTCTTCACTGACCGACGCACCGGCGAGCTTACGAGCCGTCTGAGCAGCGACCTCGGCCTGTTGCAATCGCTGCTGTCCACCTGGGTGTCGGAGTTGTCGCGCCAGGTGCTGTTCCTAGTGGGCGGCGTGATCATGCTGTTCGTGTCCAACCCCACGCTCACGCTCACCACGCTGGCGGTGGTGCCGCTGGTGGTGGGCGCGGCGCTCACGTTCGGGCGCGCGCTGCGCAAGGCCAGCACGACGGTGCAGGACCGCGTGGCCGAAGCCATGGGCACGGCCGACGAAGCGTTTGGCGCCATTCGCACGGTGCAGAGCTTCACCCGTGAAGCGCACGAGACGCAGCGCTTTGCGCATCTGCTCCGCGATCTCGTGGAAGTGGCCGTGTCGCGCGCGCAGACCCGCGCGCTGTTCTTCAGCGTGGTGGGCTTTGTGGCCTTCGGCGCGGTGGTAGCCGTGCTCTGGCAGGGCGGGCAGCAGGTGTTGGAGGGTGGCCTCACGGCGGGCACGCTGGTGGCCTTTCTGTTCTACGCACTCTTTGTGGCGGCAGCGGTTGGCTCACTCGCCACACTGTTCGGCAACTTCCAGGAAGCCGCCGGTGCGGCCACGCGCGTGTTCGAATTGCTGGACACCGAACCCACGGTGCAGGAGCCCACGCATCCTGTGGCCTTGCCGCTGCCGGTGCGTGGCGCGGTGACGTTTGAAGACGTGCGTTTCCGCTATCAGCCCGACTATCCGGAAAGTGTGCGCGGCATTTCGCTGGCACTCGCACCGGGTGAAGTGGTGGCATTGGTTGGACGGTCGGGCGCTGGCAAGACGACGCTGGCCGGCCTCTTGCCGCGTTTCTGGGACGTGACCGGTGGCCGCATTACCCTCGACGGCGTGGACATCCGCGAGCTGTCGTTCGACACCCTGCGCGGCGCCATAGGCATTGTGCCGCAGGAGCCGGTGCTGTTCAGCGGCAGCATTCGCGACAACATCGCCTATGCGCGGCCCGACGCCAGCGACGAGGAGGTGCGCCGCGCGGCCAGCGCCGCCCATGCGCTCGAATTCATTGAACGACTGCCCGACGGTTTTGCCACACGGGTGGGCGAGCGCGGCGTGAAGCTGTCAGGTGGCCAGCGCCAGCGTATTGCGATTGCCCGTGTGTTTCTCAAGGACCCGGCGGTGGTGATTCTCGACGAAGCCACCTCGAGTCTCGACACGGAAAGCGAGCGCTACGTGGAGCAGGCTCTCGAGGAGTTGCTCGAGGGACGCACGACGCTGCTCATTGCGCATCGACTGAGCACCGTGCGCCGCGCCGACCGCGTGGTGGTGCTCGACGAGGGCGTCGTGGTGGAAGAGGGGCCGCACGAGGAGCTGCTGGCGCAGCAGGATGGGCTGTACGCGAGGCTGCACTCTCTTTAACTGCAAACTGCGGTAGCGGTACGTCGGAAGCCGTAGGACAGAAGCCAGGACGGCAGAAGCCTCAACGCGACGTGGAGTTCCCCGATGGCGATTCCTGTCCTGAGGCTTCCGCCCTGCGGCTGCTGACCTACGGCTGCCGAATCCGGCTATCGCAGTTTGCAGTTTGCAGCTCAAAGTTCCACGCGCACCCTCACCTGCACTCCCCCTTCCACCTTCACCGTCTTGCGCTGCGTGCCCAGCCGCTCGTGCCACACCACGAGCGTGTAGCGCCCCGGCGGCACGCCATCGAAGCGGAAGTCCCCGTCCGCGTCCGTCACCGCCACAAAGGGATGCGGCGCCACGGCAATGAAAGCGCGCACCCAGGGATGCAGGTCGTCGCGCACCTCGAGCAGCGCGGGCTCGCGGAAGGCCTCGTCGCTGGGCACCACCTGTCCGGCATCCGTGAGCAAGATGGTGCTGCGACTGCCGCGCTCTCCCAGCGGCACCAGCTGCAGCCTCGACATCATCGCGTCGTTGCCGTGCACGAGCACCGTGGCGCCCGCCGCCACACGCTGCACCCGCGGCGACAGACGACAGCCGTCGAGCGTCAGATGCACGCGGCGTGACCCATCGTCGCGCGGCCCCGCCGGCACCCCCACCAGCCAGACGATGGCCTGCCCCACCCCGCCGTCCCGACTGGGCACCAGCGTTTCCGTGTGCGGACGGCACACCGTGCTGTCGCGCGTGGGTACCACGCTGGTGTCGAAGGGCGTGCCACCGCGCAACTCACCCAGAATCACGCCCGGCGTAGGAATGACCTTGACCTGGTAGCGCAGTCCGTCGGGTCCACCGGCACTGCGCGCGAGGGTGGCCGACGTCGCCGGCCCCTTCTGCGCGGCCGTGGCCTCCACCCCCTGCACGTCCACCACGGTCAGACGCCCGGACGCGTCGTCGCCTCCGCTTCCGCCACAGGCGGCGAGTGTCGCTGTCGCCGCGACCACCAGCCACGCCGCCGCCTGCGCGGTGCCGGTGGCTCCTGCCCTGCGTCCAGCCCCCATCAGACGATGAACAGATCGCGCTGCGGCGTCCCCGGGGTGATGAGCAGGGCGTCGTCGCCCACGAACGCGTTCACCTCACTGCGCACACCGAACGCGCCCGGCAGATACACGCCCGGCTCGATGGAGAAGCCCACGCCCGGAATGAGCAGACGATCGTCGCGCGATTCGAGATTGTCGATCTGCGGCCCCGAGCCATGCAGTTCACGCGCATCGATGCTGTGCCCCGTACGGTGCCAGAAATGCGGGCCATAGCCACGCGCTTCAATGACGGCACGCGCCGCATCGTCGGCTTCGCCGCCGCGCACCGGCTCGCCGGCTGCAATGCGCGATGTCAGCAACTCCAGCGCGGCATCTCGTGCATCACGCACCGCCTCCCACACCTGCACCACCTCGGCGCGTGGTTCACCCAAGGAAGCCATCCAGGTCTGGTCGGCATACACACCGCCGCCCGTCTCACGCGCCCAGAGGTCCACCAGCAGCACGTCGCCGCGCTGCACGAGCCGCGGCGTATCGGCCGATGGCGCGTAGTGCGGGTTGGCCGCATTCTCCGACGCGGCCACATCGGGACCGTGATCGGTTTCGAGACCGGCGCGCGCAAACGCATCGAGAATGCGCTGCTGCAGCTCATGTTCAGCAGCTGGCGTGCCGGCAGCCGCCATGGCACCGGCATGACGAATGGCGTCCTGTGCGATGGCCGCAATGTGTGCGGCAGCGCGTTCGTGTGACGCGCGCTGCGCGGGCGTCCACGTGGCGTAGATCTGCGACACCAGCTCGGCCGAGCTGAACACGGTCGCGCCGCTCGCGCGCACCAGTTCGAGCACACCGGCGGGAATGCGATCGAGGTACGGAATGGCGTCGCCGGGTGAGTACTCCATGGCCACGCGCTTGCCACTCACCAGCGCGCGCACTTCCGACTCGAGGGCGCGCCAGCCGGTGTAGGTACGCAGCGGCCACGCAGCCGGCCAGCGTGCCCAGGGGCCTGGTTCGATGGCGTGCGCGATGCCGATGGGCGTGCCCTCGCGCGGAATGAAAGCAAACACGCGCCGCGAACAGAGTCCTTCAAAGCCCAACAGGCCCGCCGCAATGGCGTTCGTGCCGCGAAAGTCGTACAACAGCCAGCCGTCGAGATCCGCGTCGACGAGCAGGCGCTGCAGCCGCGGCAGCAGCTCAGGCGTCAGCATGACACACACCAGGATAGGAGAAAGTCCAGCGCCGCCTGAAGCGATGCGTCCGGCGACGCGTCAGGCGACGAATCAGCGACGAATCAGCGACGACGCCAGTCGGTGCGCCACTGACAGCGATCGTCACCGCGCGCGCGACAGGCCACATGCTCCACCGCCCCATCGGCGTCGGCGAGCAGCACCAGCGCTTCGCGAAAGGCCGCCTCGTACAACAGGCAGCCCACACCACGCGGGGCCGCGTCGGCAGAAACCGGCGCCGCCACTTCGAGCTGCAACGTACTGCCCTGACGCAGCAGCGTGCCATCCATGTGTCGACGGGCCAGGCGGCGCAGCGCACCAAGGGCAATGGGACGCGCCATGATGGACGGCAGTCCACGCGCCGCCCCGCGACGCACGCCACTCACCGTATCGACAAAGGCCCGCGCCCAACGACGGCCCGCTTCACGGAAGGCCAGGTCCGCATCGGGACGACGCCCAATCAGCCGCGCGAGGGCCAGCACCTCGTCGTAGCCGATGCGCTGCTTGCCACGCACCGCGTCGCCGTAGCGGCGGATCTGCTGCAGCACGGTTTCGCTGAGACCCAGGCGCTTGTTGCGCAGCTCGTGCACGAAGTCCGCATCGAGCTCGGCGGCCGGCGTATCGATGGCCTTGACCGCCTCCAGCAACGCCAATGGCAGCCGCGCGTCGAGCGGGCGTCCGCTGAGCGGCAAAGTGCCGTCGGCAGGGAGCGCGGCGCGGCTATCCGGAGAAACGGAGACAGTACCCATGAACAAGGGATGCTAATGTGTCCCCGGTCACCCATTCAAGCGGCGGGGCCACAACCCGTGTCGGGCGATTTGTCCGACCCAGGTGCTTGCGCTGCGGGTGTCCATCCGCCAGCGTTGCAGGAGGACGCGCGTCGCGCCGTATGCACCGCTTCCGCCCCCAGCATGCCCAGACCGCCACTCACTACCGACCGCGCCGCCGACCCCACTGCCTGTCAGGCAGTGCGGCAGCATCTGCACGCGCATGTGGACGGCGAATTGAAGGCCGAAGAGGGCCAGCAGGCGCTGGCCTTGCTGATGCAGTCGCATTTGCTGCACTGCGCCCCCTGCTCGAGGGTGGCCGCCCAGCTCCGCGCCATGCGTGAGGCGCTGCGCCGTCATGCGGAGCAGAGTGACGAACCCATGCGCGACGAGTTCCGCGCGCGCATGCACAAGTTGCTCGCGGGATGACGCGCAGTGGGCCCCGGTCTGCGGGCCCCGGTGGCTGGGCCCCGTACAGTAGGCCGGCGGTGGGTTGGTCATAGGTGGCAAGCATAGTGGCAGCCATGCAATCCGCATCTCCGCCGGCCATTGGCCTTTCCTTCGTCATTGCTGTCGGTCTGGCCGGCGGCATTGCGCTGGCGGCCCACCGCGCCGGCAGTCTGACCCGCGGCGGGGCACTGGCCGCCACGCTCGTCGGCAGTCTGGCGATGCTGGCCGGCGCGCCATGGGGCGCCTATCTGGTGCTGTGGTTCGTGAGCGCCTCGCTGCTGTCCCGCCTCGGAGTCCACGTGAAACGACAGCGCACGGCCTCGGTGCTGCCGCAGCGTGAGGCGCGCGACGCCTGGCAGGTGCTGGCCAATGGCGCCGTGTTCGCGGCGCTCGCCGCGTGGGCGCTGTGGCAGGCCGCTGAAGGCGGCCCACACCCCGTCGTCGGTCCGGCGGCCGCCATCATGGCGGCGTCGGCACTGGCTGCTGCGGGCGCCGACACACTGGCCACCGAGATTGGCACCTGGCTCGGCGCCACACCGCGTTCGCTGCGCACGGGGAAGCCGGTCCCGCCCGGCACCTCCGGCGCCGTGTCGTGGGCCGGCACAGCAGCACTCCTGTGCGGTGCCCTCGGCTACGCGGCAGTGGCCGCGGCCGTGGGACTCGTGCCGGGCACCGCGTGGGCAACGGTCGCCGTCGCGGCCAGCCTGGGCGCGATGACGGATTCCCTGCTCGGCGCCTGGTTGCAGACCGAACGCTGGTGCGCGCACTGCCGCGAAGCCACGGAACAGAATCCCCACCGCTGCGGTACGCCCACCACGCCGTGGCGCGGTTGGACGGCCCTCGACAACGACGGCGTCAATCTGCTCTGCACCCTGAGCGCTGCGGCGGTGGCGGGAATCTGGCTGGCCCTCTGGCACTGAGGCGCCCTTCGTGCGTTCATCTGACATGACCATGCCAGAATCCAACTCGCATATCCGGTCGCAGCACACCGACAGACATGTCGGCGCCGCAACGAGCGCCGAGCCAAGGTCGGGGTGGCCAACGCGCACCCAGGTGCTGGTGATCGGCGGCGGACCGGCCGGAGCGTCAGCGGCCTGGCATTGCCGCGAGGCCGGTCTCGACGTGGTGCTGGTGGACAAGGCGCACTTTCCGCGCGCCAAGGCCTGCGCCGAGTATGTGGGTCCCGGGGCCCTGCCCATTCTCGAGCGCATGGGGGCCCTCGCGGCCATCGAGGCCGGCGGCGCCGCGCGTCTTGCCGGCATGGTGGTGCACACGCCCAACGGTGGACGCATTCACGGCGAGTTCTCGGGGCGCCATCCGTTCCGTGGCATCCGCGATGGTGGACTTGGTGTGCAGCGCCAGCTGCTCGATCCGCTGCTGCTCGATCGTGCCCGCGCCGCCGGCGTGCAGGTCATCGAGGGCATGGGTCTGCATCGTGTGCTCCAGGAGCAGGGTGTGGTGACTGGCGCCGAGCTGATGCCACGCGGTGGACGATCGGATCGCGGCAACACGCCGCACGTCATTCGTGCCGATCTGGTCATTGGCGCCGACGGCCTGCGCTCACTGGCCTCGCGGCAGTTGGGGCTCGCGCATCGGGCGCGCTGGCCCCGCCGCTACGCCTTCGTGGCACACTTCGACGGTGTGGCCGACATGGGCGCCATGGGCGAAATGCACGTGCGCCGGGATGGCTACGTGGGGCTCGCACAGGTGAGCGGCGGCGTCACCAATGTCGCGCTCGTGCTTGGGGCACGGGCCGCGAAGAACGCAGCCGGCAATCCCGAGGCGCTGCAGCGGGCTTGGCTCGACGCCGATCCGGCCCTGGCCGCGCGCTTCCGCGGCGCCACGCGTGTTTCGCCGGTGCGCACCACCGGGCCATTCGGCTCCTTCGCGAAACGCGCCTGGCATCCCGGTGCGTTGCTCACCGGCGACGCGGCCGATTTCTTCGACCCCTTCACCGGGGAAGGCATCAAGTCGGCGCTCAAGGGTGGCGAGCTGCTGGTGCAGCACGCCGTGGACGCGCTGCGCGCACCCGGCACGCAGTCGGCGCGCCGCGCCCTCTCCGCCTACGACGACACGCGCCGCCGAGCGCTGCGAGGCAAGTGGTGGATTGAACGCCTCATTGGTCTTGCAGTAGCCGCTCCGCCACTGCTCGATCACTTCGGTCGCACCATGACCCGACGCCCCGAGCTGGCGGACCTGCTCGTGGGCGCCACCGGTGGCGTGGTGCCACCAACCGCAGTGCTGCATCCCGCTACGCTCTGGCGCTTCGTCACCGGCGCCGCGTCGCCGCAGACCTGAGCTTCCCGCTGCTCCTCACTTCGTCATGATCGATCAGGACCTCTTTCGCGCCGTGTTGGGGCGCTTCGCCACCGGCGTCACGGTGGTCACCACGCGTGATGCCGACGGCACACCGCATGGCATGACCGTGAGTGCCTTCAGTTCGCTTTCGCTCGATCCGCCGCTGGTGCTGGTGTGTGTGGCCAACAACGCCACCATGGCGCCGCTCATGGCCACCGCCGAGCACTTCGCGGTAAATGTGCTGAGCAGCACACAGGAGGCCGTCTCGCGGCGCTTTGCCGGTGTGGTGCATGATCGCTTTGCCGGCATCGGCTTTCACGAGGGCCGCAATGGCGCGCCGGTGCTCGACGACGTGCTCGCCTGGCTGCAGTGCCGCATCGTGGCCCGCCATCCGTCCGGCGATCATGTCATCGTCATTGGCGAGGTGGAGCACGCCGAGGTGGGTGACGGGAAACCGCTGCTGTACTATCGCGGTGGCTACGCCACCCTCGAGCGCTGACGGGACAGCGGAAGCACATGCTGACACCGGCACGGGCCCGCGGGCACGAGATGCTCGATGCGCCCGATGCCGACCCGGCCCTCGCGCTGCGTTCCCTGCGCGACGTGGCCCTGGCCAATCGTCTCTTCGGCGGGCGGCATGCGGTGCTGAGCGCGCTCGACGCCCTCTGGCGCGAGCCTGGCGCGCCCACACGCTGGTCCCTGCTCGACATCGGCACGGGACTCGGCGACATTCCCGCGGCCGCCGCACGGCGCGCGGCCCAGCGTGGCGTGACGCTGCGCAGCATCGGTCTCGAGCGCATCGTGCCCATTGCCGTGGCCGCCTCCGCGCGCTGCGACAGCGTATGCTGTGCCTCGGCCTTTGCCCTTCCCTTCGCGGATCGCAGCATTGATGTGGTGACCTGTTCGCAGGTGCTGCATCACTTCGAGGGCCAGGAGGCGCACGCCCTGTTGCGGGAATGCACCCGCGTGGCGCGGCGCGCCGTCATCGTCGGCGATCTGCGCCGCAGCTGGCTGGCCGTGGCCGGCATCTGGTCTGCGTCCTTTGCGCTTGGCTTTCATCCCGTCAGCCGACACGACGGCGCCCTCTCGGTGCGACGCGGTTTCACGCGGCGCGAACTCGAGGCGCTGGTGTACGAGGCCACCGGATGTCACGCCACCGTGCGGCAAACCCCGGGCTTTCGTCTTTCAGCGTATTGGCAGCCCGCCCCCACCACCTCTCAACCGTCATGACGAGTCCCTTCCGCCTTGATGCGCCGCCCACGGATCGACTCGTGGTCACCGTGGACGAGTTGCTCATCCGCGCGCCGGTACCGGTCATCTTCGCGCTGGCGCGTGAGGTGGAAGGCTGGCCCACGCATCTCGCGCACTATCGCTTCGTGCGCATGCGTGAGCGGCGCAGTGATGGCGGGGGCATCGTGGAGATGGCCGCCAACCGGCCCTTCGGCCCACTCAACTGGCCCACCTGGTGGCTTTCGGAAATGGCGGTCGATCACGACGTGCCCTGGGTGCGTTTTCGCCACATTGGTGGGGTCACCACACACATGGATGTGGAGTGGAGCTTCACGCCGCAGGAAGGCGGTACTCTCACCCGCATTGTGCACACCTGGAACGGACCGGCCTGGCCACTCATTGGCTCGTTCGCGGCCACCCGCGTCATCGCGCCCGTGTTTGTGCACGGCATTGCCTCCCGCACGCTGGCCGGACTTGGCCGTGCGGCCGAGCGGAATGCCGAGCGGGATGCTTCGCCGCAGGCCACCAGCCCGTCACGCAGCACGGTTGCCACTCATCCGACTTCACCGGAGCCTCAATGAGCCGCCTCAGCAGCCCGCGACGTCGCGTGGCCATCACGGGCATTGGTTGTGTCACGCCCATCGGCACGGGGGTGGATGCCTTCTGGCAGGGCCTGCAGGCGCGCCGATCGGCCGTCACGCGGGCCACACGCTTTGATGTGAACATCTTCCGTTCGCAGTGCGCCGCCGAGGTGCCCGACTTCGACGCGGCACGGTGGATCGACGCTCGGCGCGTGAAGCGTCTCGATCGCTTCAGTCAGTTTGCGGTGGCCTCTGCGCAGATGGCGCTCGCCGACGGTGCATTGTCTCTCGACAGTGTGGACCGTGACCGCGCGGGGGCGATGATGGGCACGGCGCTGGGCGGCGTGGCCTATGCCGAGGAGCAGGCGGCGCGATTCCAGCAGGGTGGGTTGCGCGACGTGGATGCCACTCTTGCCCTTGCGGTGTTCGGTGGCTCGGCCAGCTGCAACATGGCCATCGAGTTCGGCATCAGCGGGCCCAATTGCACCAACGCCATGAGCTGCGCCTCGGGCGCGATGGCCATTGGTGAGGCCATGCGGCAAATCCGCGATGGCTACGCCGATGTCATGCTGGCCGGTGGCGCCGAGGCCCCGCTGGCCACGCTGTGTTTTGGCGCCTTTGCGCTCATTCGCGCCATGAGCACCCGCAACGATGATCCGGCGCGCGCGTCACGCCCCTTCGACGCCAACCGCGATGGTTTCGTGATGGGCGAAGGATCGGCGGTGCTGCTGCTGGAAGCCTGGGATCACGCCGTGGCGCGCGGCGCTCGCATCTACGGCGAACTGGCAGGCTACGGCACCACCAATGACGCCCATCACATGACCGCGCCGCGCCCCGACGGATCGCAGGCGGCGCGCTGCATGCGCCTCGCACTGCAGGATGCCGAGGCTGACGTGAGCGACGTGCAGTACATCAACGCGCATGGCAGCAGCACGCCGCTCAACGACCCCACGGAAACGCTGGCCATTCGTCAGGTGTTCGGCGCGCATGCCGACGCGGTGCCGGTGTCCGGCACCAAGGGCTACTACGGTCACGCGCTGGGCGCGAGCGGCGCCTTCGAGGCGGCCATCAGCGCGCTGGCGGTCTCGCGTGGCTGGGCGCCACCCACGGTCAATCTGGAGACGCCCGACGCGGCCTGCGACCTGGATTACATTCGCAACGAGGGGCGCCAGCTCACGCCCCAGACCGTGCTGTCCAATTCCTTCGGCTTCGGAGGCATCAACGCCGCGCTGGTGTTTCGCGCGGCGTGAGCCCGGCCTTGCACCAGGCGTTCAGGTGTTGAACGTCTGATTGTAGCGCTGCATGCTGGCCGCAATGATCTCGATGGCGGCCACGGAGTTCTTCCATCCCGTGATCTCCATGCGCTTGCCCTCGAGATCCTTGTAGATGAAGAAGAAGTGCTCGACTTCCTTGAGATAGTGCGGCGACACATCGGCGATGTCGAACACATCGGCGTAGTACGGATCGTCTGACGGCACGGCGAGGATCTTGTCGTCGGGCTCGCCCTTGTCGAGCATGGTGAGTACGCCGATGGGACGCGCACTGATCTGGCAGCCCGGGAAGGTGGGCTCGTTGATCTTCACGAGCACATCGAGCGGGTCGTTGTCCTCGTGCAGCGTGCGCGGGATGAAGCCGTAGTCGCCCGGATAGTGCACGGCCGAATACAGCACACGATCGAGCTTGAAATGCCCCGTGTCCTTGTCCAGCTCGTACTTGTTGCGCGATCCCGAGGGGATCTCGATGATGGCCGTGACCTGTTCCGGCGGGTGCTTGCCCGACGGAATGTCGTGCCAGGGGTTGTGCAACATCAGAGTGCTCCGAATTCAGCGAAGCCCGTCGACGATCAGCGCGCGCGCAGAGCCGCAGCCGCGTCGAGGGCAAAATAGGTGATGATCAGGTCGGCGCCGGCGCGCGCAATGGCCACCAGCGATTCCATCATGGCCCGGTCCCCGTCAATCCAGCCGCGCTCGGCGGCGGCCTTGATCATCGAGTACTCACCGCTCACCTGATAGGCAGCCAGCGGCAGACCGGTGTCCTGCTTCACGGCGGCAATGATGTCGAGGTAGGCACCTGCGGGTTTGACCATCAGGATGTCCGCCCCCTCGGCCACGTCCTGCCGCACTTCCCGTAACGCTTCGCGGGCATTGGATGGATCCATCTGATAGCTGCGCCGGTCGCCAAAGCTCGGCGTGCTCTCGGCCGCCTCACGAAACGGGCCATAAAAGGCCGACGCGTACTTGGCCGCATAGCTCATGATGGGCAGGTGCGAAAAACCGGCTTCGTCGAGCGCTTCGCGCAGACGACCCACCCGATGATCCATCATGTCACTGGGGGCGATGATGTCCGCGCCCGCCTCGGCGTGCGCCACCGCTTCGCGCGCCAGCAGCTCGAGCGTGGCGTCGTTGTCCACGTCGCCATCGCCGGTGAGCACGCCGCAGTGCCCGTGGTCGGTGTACTCGCACATGCACACGTCGGTGATGACGAGCAACCGCGGATATGCGGCCTTGATGGCGCGCACCCCTTCGGCCACCGGACCGTGCGGATCCCAGGCCGACGAGCCCACGCTGTCCTTTTGGTCGGGAATGCCAAAGAGCAGCACCCCACCAATGCCCGCTTCCACGGCGCGACCGGCGTCCTTCACCAGTTCATCAACCGAGGTCTGAAACACGCCCGGCATGGAGCCGATGGGCGTGCGCAGGCCAGTGCCCGAACGCACGAACAGCGGCCAGATGAATTGCGCCGCGTTCAATCGTGTTTCACGCACCACGCGACGCAGCGCTTCGGTGCGGCGCAGTCGGCGCAAACGCACGGGCGAACGCGAGGGCTCGAGACCAAACAGCATCTCGTCGGACAGCATGGAGGGTTCACTCATCAGCTGGCCGGTGAGGATGGGGTTGCAGAATGCGTGGTGGCGTTGGCACGCACGCCGGCCAGAATGTCGGCGCCGCCAGCCGCCAGCAACTGCCGCGCGAGCTCACGTCCACTTTCCGCCGGCGCGTCGAGCGTGACGGGCAAGCCGCCACGCAGCACACTTTCGCCATCAAGACTGGCCACCATGGCATGCAGCATGAGTCCATACTCGGCCTCGTGCAGCGTGGCCGCCCCGATGGGCACCTGACAGCCGCCCTCGAGCGCGGCCAGCAGCGCGCGCTCAGCGGCAACGGCCTGACGCGTTTCGGCGTGGTCCAAGGTGCGCAGTATTTCCAGCATGGCGGCATCGTCGGCACGGGCCTGTACGGCCACGGCCCCCTGCCCCGGCGCCCCCAGCCACTCAGGTGCATCCAGCAGCGCCGTGATGCGATGCCCCAGCTCGAGACGCTTGAGCCCTGCCGCCGCCAGCACGGCCGCATCCATCTGCCCTTCGTCCAGCTTGCGCAGGCGCGTGCCCACATTGCCACGCAGGTCCACCACATCGAGATCGGGACGCAGCGCCCGCAGCTGCGCGCGCCGCCGCAGCGACGAGGTACCCACACGTGCACCCTCGGGCAGTGTTGCCAGCGAGGTGGCCGCTACGCCCTCACGCACCACCAGCGCATCACGCGGGTCCTCGCGCTCGAGCAGGGCCACGATCACCAGCCCCTCAGGATCGGCGGTGGGCAGGTCTTTCAGCGAATGCACCGCACAGTCGATGCGGTGCGTGCGCAGGTCGGCTTCGAGTTCGGCGGTGAACAGCCCTTTCTCGCCAATGGCCGCGAGGGGGCGGTCGAGAATGCGATCGCCAATGGTGGTGTAGGTGACCAGCTCGGTGGTCACGCCCCGGGCGGCCAGCAGTGCCGCCACCTGGCGGGCCTGCACGAGCGCGAGAGCGGAACTGCGGGTCCCGATTCGGAGTGGTGCGGAAGGCATCCCCGCAACTTAACCGTTCCCGGTCGACTCCGCCTTGGACGACTCCGTCCTGTTTGGCGTGGCCGCATGCGCCTGCACGATGGCGCGCACCCAACCCTCCACGGTGGGCGCCGTGCTTTCCACTTTCACCGGAAAGCCGGCCACACGCGCGGCGCGTGAGGTGACCGGTCCAATGCAGGCCAGAGGCAGACGCCCGGCCTGTTCGGGCGCGAGGGCGTCGAGCAGGGCGTCCACGGCGCTCGGCGCGGCCACGGTCACCAGATCCAGCGCCTGCTCGCGAACGAGGGCCGCCAGCCGCGCCTGTCCCTCCGGGTCACTGGCCGAGCGGTACACCGGAATCACATCCACCTCGGCGCCCAGCGCGCGCAGCCCGTCGGGCAGCACATCGCGCGCCCCGGCCGCGCAGGGGTACAGCACCCGGCTGCCCTCGATGTCCGTGCGCTCGGCCAGGGCATCCAGCACGCCTTCGGCCTGCGAGCGCTCGGGCTGCACGGTAGGTGTGCGCCAGCCCTGCTCATCGGCGGCGCGCGCGGTGGCGTCACCCACCACGGCCAGTCGCCGCGTGGCCATGGCGGCCTGCGCCTGCCGCTCGTGCACCACGCGCGCGAGATGCTCCACCGCGTTCACACTGGTGAGCAGAATCCAGTCGTACTGCGCCAGCCGCCCCACAGCCGCATGCAGCGGCGCGAGGTCCAGTGTTTCGATGCGCGTGAGCGGCACCTCGTGCACGGTGGCCCCAAGGCGGCGCAGCGCCTCGGCCAGCGGGCCGCCGCGTTCGGTTGCACGCGTGACGGCAATGCGCAGGCCGGCCAGGTGTGCCGGCAAACGACCCGCGCTGTTCATCTCACCGCGAAGTGGAGCCGCCGGCGCGCGACGACGCGTCGAGCGCGGACGCGTCAAGCGCCGCCTGGGTTCGCGCAATGCGCCGCGCCATCATCACGATGTAGCCACCAAAGCACAGCAGGGCCACGGCATAGCCGGCCCACATGTACGACACCGTGTCCGGCGGTCCGCTGGGACGCGCCACGTAGGCGGTTGTGTCCTGCGCCACGCGCAGCAGCAGGGGCAGCAGCATCAGACCGCCTCCAGCTCGGCCTGCGCATTGCGCAGGCCCGCCCAACGGAAACGCATGCGCAGCAAGGCGAAGAACAGCAGAATGAACGCCACGGACGCGAGGCCGAAGGTAATGGCCATTTCCGGCGGCAGCGACGGCTTCTCGGGCTTGAGCACCACCGGCCCCGGATGCATGCCACGGAACAGCCGCACGGTGAGATGAATGAAGGGCACCAGCAGCGCCGCCAGCGAACCCATGACGGCCGAGAGGCGGGCGCGGCTTTCGGCGCTTTCCACCGCACCACGCAGCACGAGATAGCCCAGCACCAGCAACCAGAGGAACAGCGTGCTGGTAATGCGTGCTTCCCACGCCCACCAGGTGCCCCAGCTCGTGCGCGCCCAGATGGGACCGGTCACAAGCACCACGCCCATGAACAGCAGACCCACCTCGGCGCTGGCCTCGGCCAGACGGTCGAGACGCTCGTCCTTGATCCACAGGTAGCCTATGCTGGCCACCGCGAGCAGGCCGCAGGCGATGTACAGGCCCGCAATGGCCGCCGGCACGTGCACGTAGAAGATCTTCTGCGCCGCACCCAGCATGGCATCCACCGGCGTGAACCAGATGGCGCGCACACAGGCCGCCGCCACCAGCACCAACGACACCAGCAGGAACCCGTCCACCGGTCGCACCCGCGCCGGCAGTTCCATGCGCTCAGCGGTCGTCACGGACGACGCCATACGCTACTCCTCGATCGTGAACGGAAAGACGGCCACACAGGCCGACACGAAGACCAGATCGAACGCCACCAACACCTTGAGCCAGGCCGCCGCATCCGATGCCGGCAGCCCGCGCAGAATGACCGCCGAGGCCTGCGCCGCCGGCAGCACCAGCGGCACGAAGAACGGCAGCGTCATCATGGGCAGCAGCAGTTCGGCCAGTCGCGTGTTGGATGCAACCGCCGCGAACAGGGTGCCCACCGCCGCGAGCCCCAGCGACGCCAGCAGCAGGATGACCAGCAGCAGCAGCCAGGCCCCACCCACCGGAAGATCGAAGAACAGCACGACCGCCGGAAGCGTCAACAGCTGAATGCCGCAGACGAACACCAGGTTGCCGAGCACCTTGCCGGCAAACACCGACTCCCGCGACACCTGGCTGGCCAGCAGGCCGTCGTAGGCCCGTTCGGCCAGTTCCAGTCCGAACGAGCGGTTGAGTCCCAGCAGGCCCGAAAACGTGAAGATCACCCAGAGCACTCCCGGCGCCAGATCCATGGCCGGGATGGCGGTAGGGTCCCAGGTGAATCGGAAAATGACCACCGACAGCACCGCAAACACCGCGGCGGCCAGAAAGGCGCTGCGCGTGCGGAACTCGATGAGCAGATCCTTGCGCGCAATGCGCCAGGCATCACGCAGAAATGACGGCGGAAGCGCCGGCGACACCGCACTCACGCCGTCAGTCCCTCGTGCACCAGATCGCGATAGCGACGCTGGAAGGCGGCGAGATCAAAGCCCTCGGGCGGCGCCGGCTCGTCGTGCACAAAGGCGCCGTCGCGCATGATGACGGCCCGCGACGCCAGCGTCAGGCCTTCGACGAGGTTGTGCGTGACCAGCACCAGCGTGGCCCCTTCGGCCTTGAGCGCGCGCAGCGCCTGCGTGAAGGCCAGCGCCCCCACTTCGTCGAGCCCGGTGTAGGGCTCGTCCAGCAGCACGAGCCGCGGGCCGTGCACCAGCGCGCGCGCGATGCTCACCCGCTGCTGCAGACCACGGCTCAGGAAACGCACGGGCATGTGTTCCCGGTCGCGCACCCGCAGCAGCTCGAGCACCCGAGTGGTGGCCGCGGCGGCGTCGGGCACGCCCTGACACTCGGCGGCAAAGTGCAGGTTCTCGCGCACGGTGAGCGCCGGGTAGAGCATGCTGTGGTGACTGATGAGCCCCACCAGCCGACGCGTGGCCCCGGAGCCGGGCAGCGGTGTGCCCATGAGCGTGACCTGACCGCGGGTGGGCTTGAGCAGCCCCCCCAACAGGCGCAGCAAGGTGGTCTTGCCGGCTCCATTGGGCCCAAAGAGGGCCAGACATTCCCCGGCGCCGAGGGCCAGCGACACCTCGTGGACCGCACGCCGACGACCGAAGGCCCGCACCAGGCCGTGCGCCTGCACGGTGGCATCGGGGGACGCGAGAGTGGTCGCGCCGGTTTCGTCGGGCATCGGCATCGCTCTACATTAGCGGGTGGGGTGCACGCACGCGACCGACACTGAGGGCGCGCGCGTGCCCCTGATGTCTCCATTGCCGGCCCATTCGGCGCCTCCCACCCGGTCCGCCATCATGAGCGATATCGACGTCCTCCTGCAGGAGCACCGTTCCTTTCCGCCGTCCGACGCCTTTCGCGCGGCCGCGCACGTGGCCACGCCGCGCCTGCACGAGGATGCGGCCCTCAATCCCGAGCAGTTCTGGGCGCGTGAAGCGGCCACGCTGGACTGGATGAAGTCCTGGGATTCGGTGTGCGAGTGGACGCCGCCGCATGCCAAGTGGTTCCAGGGCGGAAAACTCAATGTGTCGGTGAACTGCGTGGACCGGCACATCCATGGCCCGCGTCGCAACAAGGCCGCCCTCATCTGGGAAGGCGAGCCCGGAGACCGACGCACCTGGACCTACTGGGACCTGTACCGCGAAGTGAATCTCGCGGCCAACATGCTCAAGAAGCTGGGCATCAAGAAGGGCGACCGCGTCGCCATCTATCTGCCCATGATCGCCGAGGCGGTCATTGCCATGCTGGCCTGCGCGCGCATCGGCGCCATTCACACCGTGGTGTTTGGCGGCTTCTCGCCGGAGTCGCTGCGCGACCGCATCAACGACTGTGGCTGCAAGCTGCTCATCACCGCCGATGGTGGTTATCGCCGCGGGCAGATGGTGCCGCTCAAGCGCAACGCCGACGAAGCGCTCAAGGCCTGCCCCAGCATCGAGAACGTGCTCGTCATCATGCGCCGCCGCAGCAGCGTGGGCGACGAAACCTTTGCCGAGATGCAGGACGGCCGCGATCACTGGTGGCACCGTCTCAAGCGTCAGGTGCCCAAGTACTGCGAACCCGAGCCCATGGACGCCGAGGATGTGTTGTTCATCCTCTACACGTCGGGTACGACGGGCAAGCCCAAGGGCATCGTGCACACCACGGGCGGCTATCTCACCGGCGTGGCCTCCACGACCAAGTACGTGTTCGACCTCAAGGAAGAAGACGTGTACTGGTGCACGGCCGACATCGGCTGGATTACGGGACACTCGTATCTGGTGTACGGCCCGCTGGCCAATGGCGCCACCTGCATCGTGTACGAGGGCGCGCCCGACTGGCCGGACAAGGACAGGTTCTGGCAGATCTGCGAACGCTACGGCGTGACGATCTTCTACACGGCACCCACGGCCATTCGCGCGTTCATGAAGTGGGGCACGGCCTACGTGGAGAAGCACGATCTGTCGCAGCTGCGCTTGCTGGGCTCCGTGGGTGAGCCCATCAATCCGGAGGCGTGGATCTGGTATCACAAGACCATCGGCAAGGAACGCTGCCCCATTGTCGACACGTGGTGGCAGACGGAAACCGGCGGCATCATGATCTCGCCGCTGCCCGGCGTGACCGCCACCAAGCCCGGTTCCGCCACCGTACCCTTCCCCGGCGTGCATGCCACGCTGCTGGACACGCAGGGCAACGAGGTGCAGACCGGTGGCGGCCTGCTGGCCATCACGCGGCCCTGGCCCAGCATGCTGCGCACCATCTGGGGTGACGATCAGCGCTACGTGGACACCTACTTCAGCAAGTGGCCCGGTCGCCCCGACCTCTACTTCCCCGGTGACGGCGCCAAGCGCGACGACGACGGGTACCTGTGGATTCTGGGCCGTGTGGACGACGTGCTGAACGTGTCCGGTCATCGCATCGGCACCATGGAAGTGGAAAGCGCGCTGGTGGATCACCCCTCGGTGGCCGAGGCGGCGGTGGTGGGCAAGTCGCATGAGCTCAAGGGGCAGGCCATTGCCGCGTTTGTCACGCTGCGCGCCGGCTTTACGCAGAGTGCCGCGCTGCGCGACGAGTTGCGTGAACATGTGGCACTGAAAATCGGCGCCCTGGCGCGGCCCGACGACATTCTCTTCAGTGCGGACCTGCCCAAGACACGTTCGGGCAAGATCATGCGCCGCCTGTTGCGTGACATTGCCGAGGGCCGCGCGCTGGGTGACACCACCACGCTGGCCGACCCCAGTGTGGTGAACTCGCTCAAGGCGCAGTACGAGGCCACGGAGTCCTGAGGCCGAGACCGGTCGTTATGGCGCAGCCCGGCGGGCGACGCGCGTAACGGACGGGCAATTCTTGACGAAGTGTGCAGCCGCTGTGACACCGGTCACGAACGAAACTCGTGGCCGGTGAGTATCGTCAGGAAGCGTATGTCGATGCTGAATCGCCTGTTCCCCGAATCCCTGTTTCCCCGCAAGCTCTCGGCCGATGCCGAGCAGCGCGTGCGGCTTGCGCAGGCGCGTGCCGAAGAAGCGCTCATTCGCACGCACGTGGAGAATGCGCTGCATTTCGTGGACACGCTGGCGCCGGAAATCGGCTACGAGCGGGCGCTCGACATTTATGTGCGCGAACTGACGCTGCCCGATCCGCTGGCGTCGGTGGTGGTGACGCGCGCGCTGGTGGCGCTCGGCGAAGGACTGCGGCCGACGAGCGAGCGTACGGCAAGCGAGCGTGTGGTGACCGGCGACCCGCAAAACAACGCGCCGCCGGTCATGGAACCGGCGGCGCCAACTGCGGCCCTTCGTCTGGCTGAAGCCGCCGCGCGACGGCGGCAGGCGTAACGCGCGCTTACTTGTCGGCGGCGGGTGCAGCCGCAGGCGCGGCCGCGGGGGCTGCGGCGACCAGCGAGTCCACGATCTTCTTGATCTGATCGGCCGTGAGGCCACCCGCGTAGATGCGGTTGTTGATCATGAGCGTGGGCGTGGATCCGACGCCGCGCTCCGTGCCCATCTTCGCGTTGGCCTGGATGCGCGGCAGATGCTTCTGCGTATCGAAGCACTCCCCGAAGGCCTTCATGTCGAGCCCGAGCTGCTGTGCGTAGCTGTCCATGAACTTGCGCGGATTGCTCGTGGCCTGACCGTTCCAGTCGTACTGCCCGGCAAAGATCAGGTCGTGCATTTCCCAGAACTTGCCCTGATCGCTCGCGCAGGCGGCCGCCATGTGCGCCGAAATGGTGTTCGGGTGAATGGACGTGAGCGGGAAGTCGTAGAAGCGGAAGTTGGCGAGGCCGGCATCGATGATGCGCGACTTGATATCGGGACCCTGCAGGGTGGCGAACTGGCCACAGCCCGGGCATTCGAAGTCGGCGAACTCCGCGATGGTGATGGGTGCATCGGGATTGCCACGCAGATAGCCCTGGGCCTCGGGCAGCGGCGCGCCGGGCGCGGCCTCGATGGACACCGGCTTCTTGGTCATGCTGGTCCAGATGCCGGCGCCGCCGGCAATCAGGATGATGCCGATGACGGCGAGGAATCCGGTGTTCGACTTCTTCTTGGGCGAAACCTTGGCCACGCGTGCTCCTGGTGCAGACCGGCCGGGCCGGTGCTTCGGTGGGGAGATGCACTGCGAGCCTCGCCATGCGAGCCCCGCAGCGCCAGACAGGCTGCGTGGAAACTAGGCAACGCGCAGCCCTTGGCGCTATCCTGACGCCATGCTCCGGCGGCCTGCTTCCTGTCACGCATGTACACCGATCACCTCTACGTTCCGCTGACCGGCGCGGCCCCCGGGCAGTCGCTGCATGTGGAGCGCACGGGCTACGGCGGCGCGCCCGTGGTGCTGCTGCATGGCTTCGGCACCAGCACCTTTCTCTGGCGCCAGGTCGCGCCCCGTCTCGCCGAGCAGGGAGCGACGGTGCTGGCCATGGATCTGCTGGGCTTTGGGGAGTCGGTCTCGCCCGGTGAGCGCGGCACCAGTCCCGCGGATCAGGCAGCCCACGTGGAACTGGCGCTGCTGGCGCTGCGGGCGGCACCCGGCATGGTGGTGGGGGTGGGGCTGGGCGCGCTGGTGGCCCTGCTGCTGGCGCTGCGCGCACCCGACCGCGTGCAGCGCCTGCTGCTCGTGGATCCGCTGGACCCGGACGATCTGCCGGGACCGGCCGTTCGCCAGCTGCAGCGCAGCACCGTGACCGCGGCGCTGTCGTCCCACAGTCTTTTTGGCGCGAGACCGCTGCTCGAGCCGTTTCTGGCGCGTGCCATGCCCGAAGGCCAGGCGTTGACCGATCTGGTCCTGGCGCGGCATCTGGCGCCCTTTGTGGGGCCCGACGGTGCCGGGCGCCTGCTGCAACTGGCCAGCGGCATCACGCTGGACGAAACGTCACGCGTGGCGCTCGAGGGCCTGCGCACCGAGGTCCTGCTCTGGTGCAGCGCGCGGCCCGGAGGCGCGTCGGAGGATCGCGCTGCCGCCGGCCGCCGTCACTCGGGTGACGCGGAAGACGGCTCACCGGTTGAGAGGATAGCGCGCTGGCGGGCGCTGCTGCCGGGCTGCCGTCTGGTTCCCGTGGTGGCCGGCACGCCCGCCGGTGAGCTGGTTCCCGAGCTGGCGCCTGCGGCATTGGCGTCAGCGATTGAGGCCTGGATGCCGTAGAAGAGGTGTCGGCCCATCCGACGATGTGGCAAACGGCGTTCCGCCCCTAGGATCCGGGTGTCTCATCAGTTAGCTTTTGTATGCTGTACCGGAATCGCCGGTCAGCGTGTTGGACGCACTACCCAGAGGAAATGGCCAAGCCCAAGCTTCGTCCGCGTCGTGACGCCATGGTGCCCTCTCCGTATCAGGAGGCCCGTGACGAGATGTTCCAGCAGATCATGCAGTGCGGGGTGATCGGATGTCACCCGGTAGACCAGAAGGAGTGGTTCGACAACACCATGGTTTACCTGCAGGATCGGTACCCTGAGCTCAAGGCGAACGAGTTCGTCGAGCTGCGTACCCTTGGCGAGCGCTTTGCGCAGCCCGCCAAGCGCCAGGAAGTCGCCGCGGTCTGATCGAAGACCCATAGCAGGACCCGCAGCATGGAAACGCGTCGCCGAAGAGGGCGGCGCGTTTTTCGTTTTGGCCCCGACCCCGACCCCAACCCCAACCCCACACACTGCTGCACTGCAGGACTGCCAGCACCGCCGGCCCTACGAGTCACTGCTGCTCTGCTGGCCAGAGCGCCTGGCAGTACCAGGGGCGGAGGGTGCCGCAGCTGAGGCGTTGAAAGCAGCAGAAACAGCAGGTGCAGCAGGAGCATCGGAAGCAGCGGGAGCAGTTGAG
>NZ_DLHL01000060.1 GCF_002483225.1 Gemmatimonas sp. UBA7669
AGACATTTTTCAGGACTAGACAATCCGTGCAGTTTCCGCCCCATCCGCGTCATCCGCGACAAGGCGGTTCAGCCCAGACTGCAGTCCTCTGCGTTCTCTGCGGTTCTCTGGTAGTTCTCTGCGTGAGCTGTTGACGGTCTCGCGGCCGCAGCACCGCCAATCGCCGCGCCCCGTCTTGGCAGCCAGTCAACAAAAAGCCTTGTCGCGGATGACGCGGATGGAGCGGAAACAACACGGATCGGAATCGGGAGATCATGAAGTCTCATCATTCTTGCGTTGATGTGTTCAATGAACCGAGGCCGCTGTACGAGGCAGCGTTCTGGGAACAGCTCACGCAAAGAAATGGAGCACGCAGAGGACGCAGAGGAGTAGCCCCAACATGTACTGCATTCTTATCCGTGCAGTTTCCGCCCCATCCGCGTCATCCGCGACAAGGCGGTTCAGCCCAGACTGCAGTCCTCTGCGTACTCTGCGGTTCTCTGGTAGTTCTCTGCGTGAGCTGTTAACGATGCAGCAGAAACACGACGGCCAGTCGCCGCGCCCCGAACCCGGAGCCAACCCTCAGTCCTGCTGCTGAAACCGCCAGCGCAACGCCGCAAACGCCTGCCGATCGAAGGCCGGCGTCCACAACGCCGGTCGCTGATTGAGCGCGTTGTTCACGCCAGCCGACAGCTCCCAGGTCCGCGAGAGTGCCTGACGGAACTGCAGGTCGACCGACAACATGGCCCCCTGCTCAGCCGTAATGCGCGGCGGCTCCGACCCGTCGAGCGAACCGGAACTCACCAGCGGCGCCGCGCCGGTGTAGCGGGCCGTCACATCGGTGGTCAACCCCTGACGAATGTCCCACAGGCGCGAAAGGCGCGCGCGCGCCGTGTGTGACGCCCGGCGACTGAGCGGCACATTGAACTCGAGGTCACGCGCCGAGAGATGATCATACCCAACCGACCACTCGGTGCCGGCCACCAAACCACGCAGTGTGACCTCCACACCCTGCGTGCGCGCCCGGGCAATGTTCACATTGGCAAAACTCTGCAGACCAGACGCCCCGATGCTCTGGAATCGGGTGTCGATGAGATCGTCGACCGACGTGTGATACCACTCCACGTCCACACCCAGTGCCGTGCTGGCCGCCCACGACGCCCCCACAGAGCGACTCCACGACGACTCCGGTCGCAGATTGGCATTGCCGATGATTTCGTAGCCACCCGACACGTTGGTGAACGTGTAGCGGATGTCCTTGAAACCCGGCGCGCGAAACCCACGCGCCAGATTGGCCTGCACCGACACCCGATCGCTGAGCTGCACCCGCGTGCCGAACGACGGATTGGTGGCCGCGCCCCACAGCGAGCCGTCCGTGTGCCGCACGCCCAGTGTCCAGTGGCTGCGGCCCAGCGAGAAGGCGTCGCGCACATACACTTCGCGCACACGGTCCGTCAGGCTGTCGCCGTCCACCTTGGCCGGCGCTGCCAGGGCGCGCGCACTGAACTGGAAGCCGGCATCGATGGTGTGACGGCCAAGCACACGGCTGTAGGCCAGCAGCGTACGCGACAGACGTTCGCGCTGCTCCAGCGAATCACCCGATCCGGCAACGGGCACCAACCCCTGCGCCTGCTTGTACTGGTAGGCGAAGCGCTGTGCGAAGGTGCGCGCACGCCACACACCACCCAAGCCGCGGTAGCTGCCCTCCACAAAGCCCTGCCCGCCGATATTGTCGATGAATCCGTTGAACAAGCCATCCACGGGCCATCGCTGCCGTTCCTGCGTGCCCTGCACGTCAACACGAAAGTTCAAACGTTCGCTCACCGCATACCGCAGATCGAGCCGACCATCGTACACACGATTGAGCGTGCTGCCGCTGGCATTCACACCCGTCACCTGATCCATCTGCCGCCAACCGGCGTTCACACGATAGCCGAATCGCCCTACCGTGTGACTCACGCCGGCATTGGCTTCCTGACGTCCCAACTCACCCATGCGCGCCGTGCCGTCCACCGTGAAGCGCTTGGTGGGCGCCGCCTGCACCAGATTGATCACGCCACCAATGGCGTCACTACCAAACTCCACGGCCGACGGGCCCTTGGTGACTTCAATGCGTTCGGCCGACAGTGTGCTCAGCCGGCCAATGTCACGGCTGTCCGTGAGCGTTCCCGGAATGGGCTCACCGTCCACCAGCACCAGCACGCGCGCATCGCTGAAGCCGCGAATGCTGATGCTCGTGCGCGCCGGTGGACTGGCGATCTCCTGCAAACCGGGTATCTGCCGCAGCAACTGATTGGCCGATACCGCAGCGGCGGCGTCGATGTCGCGCCGGTCAAGCACCGTGACCGTGCGCGGTGACTCGGCCGCACGAATGACACGCTGACCCACCGTGGTGGTAAACACCGGCAACACGGTGGGAAGCGGGTCGAGAGCAAGCAGCGTGTCTCGCACCGCTTCCCGCACAACGAACATCCGGAATCCCAGCGCGCGCACCGAGGCCGCGCGGCGATCAGCCGGCCAACGCAGCACACCCTCTGCATCACTGCGCGCGATCACCTGCCCCACGCTGTCACGCAGTTCGGCGCCGACAACAGGCGCGCGATCGGCTGCACTCACCACGCGCACCCGACCTGTCCCCTGCGCACGCAACGGCGCGCGGGTGGGCAACGCGAGCAGCAGCGTGCCGAGGCACAGCGCTGGAATTCCAGACACTCGCATCATCGGCTCAACGAATCCGGGCGTAGCGCAACGTGACGTAGCCCGACGCGCCCGTCTCATTGTAGTAGTTGATGAACTGCACCTTGTACGTGGCCTCGCCCGAGCGCACCAGATACGTGTTGAACGTGGGCGAGAGACGGTTGCCCGTGCCGGCAAGGTTGTAGAGGAAGGGAGCGATCTTGTCCGACGACGAGTTGGGAATGGGTCCCGACAGCGTGCTCAGGTACGGTACGTACTGCGCCGCATCCGACGCGCTGGTGGCCGCAGCGAACGTGGGAGAGGCCGGACCTGCCGAGGTGGCCACGTTGCAGGCCCCATTGGGCAGCAGCGTCAGCGCGGTGGTGGCCGGATTGAACTGGAAGTCCCAGTTGCAGCCGTTTGGCGTGACCTGCGAAGCCGTCACGAGGCTGATGTTCACCGGCGCCGTGGGCGACGTGATGGTGAAGGCCTGCGGCGCGCCGAGCGTGCTGCCCTGCTGCACCCGCACTTCGAAGGCAATCGATGCCACTTGCACCTGCGGCGTGAACGTCAGCGCTGTCACGCGGAACAATGCGTGGCCGCCGTTGGCCGTGCGCACCTTCCAATAGCGATTGGCATTGGCCGACGGCACGCCACCAAAGTTCAGGTAGCCCGTGGGATTGTTGTCCAGACGGTCACTCTTGAAGGCTGTATCGGCCGGAATCTGCGGCGCGCGAACGGCATCAAATGCGGCCAGTGTGGACGCCGGCGTCAGTGCCAGGAACTGCTCGTTGGTCAGGCCGCGGTTCTCGGCCACAGCGAAGGCGGTCACGTTGCGGCTCGACGCACCGGCAATGGCGGGGCTGTTCAGCCGCACCTCGAAACGCCGCACGGCGATATCCCAGGCGCCGCTAGCCGGAACCGAAGTTCCCGTGGCCAGACTCAAGTGCACCAGCGTATCGTTGCTGGTGGCATTGATCGGAGCCAGTGTCCGGATTTCGTTCAGCTGCAGTTCACCACCCGGCGTGCCTGGGCCGGTTGGGGTGGATTCGGACTCGCAGGCGCCGAGAAGGGCCAGACCGCCGAGCAGGGTCAGCTGCTGGGCGCGGCGGGAAACCGATCGATAGTTGAGAAGGGCTTTCATGCACGGGAAGCTAGAATCCCGAGCAATTTTGTTCCATACGTAATTCTACAGGGTCCCTACCCCGGAAAGCACGGCATGCCCACTACGCAGGTTTCCCCGCCGCCCTCCCGCCCGGTCACTCTCATTACGGGAGCCAGCGACGGCATCGGTGCAGCGCTCGCTCATCGGCTGGCCGGACGGCATGCGCTGGTCTTGGTGGCCCGACGCGCGGACAAGCTCCAGGCCGTAGCCAACGCCATCCGCGAAGCGCACGACACGCCGGTGGTCACGGTTGTCGCCGATGTCACCGTCCGCAGTCAGATGGACGACGCGGTGGACACCGCGCTCGCCGAGTTCTCTCGACTCGATGTACTCGTCAACAATGTCGGCCGCGGCATCACCCGCCTGCCGTCCGCGCTCACCGACGAAGACCTCGACGACATGATGCGCGTGAACGTGAAGAGTGCGCTCTATGGCATGCAGGCCGTGCTCCCACACTTTCGCCTCGTCGGGCGCGGCCACGTGGTGAACATCTCCTCCATGCTGGGGCGCATTCCCTCGGTGGTACCACGCGCGGCCTACAGTGCCGCCAAGCATTTTCTCGACAGCCTCACCATCAACTTCCGCGACGAGGTGCAGGCCGAGCACCCCGGCATCCAGTTCTCGCTGGTGTCTCCGGGGGTGGTGCACACGGAGTTTGGCAACAACGCCCTGCATGGCGGCGTGGACTCACGCCAGCTCCCCATGGCTCAGACGGCTGACGAGGTGGCCGCCGTCATTGCGCAGGTCATTGAGGATCGCCGACCCGATGTGTATTCGCGCACGGGCATGGCCGCGCGGGTTCGCGAGTATTACGCGGGCCTCGGGCAGGACCCCTGAGGCCTGCCCCGGCCGACGTGTCCCACAGCGGCGCTAGGGCACAGACTGCCCGCGCACGGCCGGATTGGACGGCGGCGTAAGCGACGCGTGCTGGTGCACCACGGGAATGGGTGAGGCGTAGCTCTCGAGCGGCGGCCCGAGCGTGGGCTCGCACACACCCTCCGCCGTCTCGCGAATGAGCTGGTCCACCACGGCCCGCAGGTCTCCCGTGCGCGCGTAGGTGGCCAATTGCCGCTGGGCACTCGAGCCCTCCTCCATGATGCGATAGGCGTACTCGACTTCCTTGCGGGTCCCCAGCTCATCCAGCACGTCATCGAGAAACCATTCGATGAGCTCGCGGATGAGCACCGACGCCGGCAGTTCCTCTTTCTTGCCAAAGTCGATCAGCTTGCCGCCCATGCCGTAGCGCACCGCCCGCCACTTGTTCTCTTCTATGAGATCCGAGGCGTACACGCGGAACGTCATATTGTCGCGGCGCAGCTTCCACATCTTGGCCACCACCGCCTGCAACATGGCGGCAATGCAGACGGCTTCGTCCACGCGGGTGTTGACGTCACACACGCGGAACTCGAGCGTGGGATACACGTGGTGCGGCCGCACGTCCCACCAGATCTTGGACCCATCAGGAATGCTGCGCGTCCGCGTGAGCGTGTCCACGAGATCAGCGTAGTCGCTCCAGCCGTTCATGATGCGCGGCACGCCCGTGCGCGGGAAATTCTTGAAGACGATGCTGCGATAGGAGTGCAGCCCCGTATTGCGTCCAAACCAGAACGGCGACGATGTGGACAGGCACAGAATGTGAGGCAGGATGTACCGCGCGGCATTCAGGCAGTCGATGCGGAACTCCGGATCCTCAATGCCCACATGCACATGCGTGCCGAAGATGAGCAGGCGATGCGCCAGGTCCTGCAGCTCCGCCTTCACGCCCAGATAGCGCTCCTTGGGCGTCATCTCCTGATTCATCCAGTTGGAGAACGGATGGGTGCCCGCCGACGCAATGGTCAGGCCATGCTGACCGGCAGCCTTGATGACCAGTCCGCGCAGCTTGACCAGGTCGGTGCGCAACTCGGCGATGTTCGCGCAAGGCCGCGTACCGATTTCCACCTGGCACTGATGCAGCTCGGCCTTCACATCCGCGGCGGTGGCATCGTCGCTCGTGACCAGCGCATCGAAGCCGGGCGTGAGATCACGCGTCACCGGGTCGATGATCTGGTACTCCTCTTCGATGCCTACCGTCAGACTCGGTCCGCGCATTCAGCCCCCCACGCCCGCCTTGGACGTGTCGTTGGTCGTGGCCCACTCTACTGCCGCTTGGATAAAGCCGCCGAACAGATGCCGCGTGTGCGGGTCGGCCATCTCGAACACCTCGGGGTGCCACTGCACGCCCACAAGGAATCCGTCGCCCGTCCCCTCCAGCGCTTCCACCAGTCCGTCGTCGGCCGTGGCCGACACCGTCAGGTCGCGCCCCACGGCCTTCACGCCCTGATGATGCATACTGTTGACCGCACAACGTGTGCATTCGAACAATCGTGACAAACGTGTGCCAGGCACGATATCCACTTCGTGCGCGAGATGATCGCGCGCGAACCCCGCCGTGGGGAAGAAGTCGTGTTTGTGGAAGGATGGTTTTTGTGAGGCAAGGTCCTGCCACATGCTGCCGCCCTGGGCCACGTTGATGATCTGCATGCCGCGGCAGAGCCCAAGCACCGGCTTGCCCTCGGCAATCGCCCAGCGCACCAGCTGCAGTTCCACACGATCCCGCGCCGGATCGAGATTGCCACACTCAGGCCGCACGGCCTCTCCATACTCCGCCGGATTGATGTCCACACCGCCGGGAATGAGCAGTCCATCAAGACGCTCATAGATGGCCCGCAGCGTAAACAGGTCGTCGTCCAGCAAAGGAATCATCCACGGCACCGCGCCCACACTCGTGGCGGCCACGAAGTAGCGCTGGTTCATGACCCACGACGAAGGCAGCGCCGGCGGAATGCCGTCGATGGAGTGCAGCGTCTGGGTCGTGAGCCCGATGGTCGGACGATACAGAGCGGACATCAGCGGGCCTCAACAAGAAAAGTCGGAACGTTCGCACCGCCTCCCGCCGACACGTTCAGCAGTGCGTCCGTGGAAATGCGGGTCAGGCAGCCGTTCATGATCTGCCCATCTGTCATGAAGGGCGCGGTATCGAGCATGCGATCGCCGAGATGCAGCGCACCATCCAGCACCATCGGCCAAGGTTCACTGGGCAGGGTGACCCGTTCCTGAACGATATACGGTTCGGCCAGTGCCGTACGCATCGCTTCGTTCCAGGTTGCGTCGTCCACCGTCCACCCCAGGACGATCCCCTTGCCGCCGTAGTCGTCGTTGGGCTTGAGCACGAGGCGTTCGCGGTTGGCCGATACAAAGGGCACGAGATCCACGGTGGCCGATGCGAAGACGGTCTGCCGCTCTTCCATGACCCGGGTCCACGGCACAAACCGTGAGACTGCGTCCCGTTCGTCGGCATCCAGCAGGGTGGTCTGCCGTTCATCACTCAACACGGCAAGTGAAGCCTTCTTGTGCAAGAGCTTGCAGCCGAACGAGTTGACCATGCACACCGCACCTGCTTTGACAGCTCGAACCACCGGCCCATCGACCCCTTCGCGCGTGATCAGCTCGTCGATCAGGACGCGCTTGTAAATGAACGTCACCGGCCGCCCAGCCACCGTCAACTTTCCGTTGCTGAACTCTGCGTCGCGCGGATCGCCGATGAACGCCTCGAGACCTCGCGCCGCGAACTCCTGCTCGAACAGCACGAACTCGTTGGATGTGGGCACCTCGCGCCAATCCAGAATTACGATCTGCGGCTTCTCGCGCGTTCCACGCCACTGCGTCCACGCCCGCAGCAAGGCATCCACCACGCCGGCTCCAGACGGAATGGGCAGCGGCACATGGCTGGCCTGGAACGCCTGCATGACCGGAAGTGCCAAAAAGGCGCGAGCCAGGGCGTCGTTGAACGCGGCACCAGCCGGCGTCTCGGCGTTGTACTCCGTGAACTTGAGACTGCCCGTCTCCGGCGTGTAGAACGCATCAAGTCGTGATGTGGGGCTCGCCGCGGCATAGCCCGGCGGCACATGCACGAGATGCTCTTCCCAGTCCAGCAAGCCGAACTGCGCACGCAAGCGGGAATCGGCCATGGCGGCCACGCGAATCTTTTCGAAGGCGCGCCCCACCAGCGCGGACGCCCGCGCGATCTCGCGATAGGCCTCGATGCTCAGGAATCGCGGACGCAGCACGCTGCACAGCGGCCGGTCTCCGAAGTAGAGCCCCATGCGGCGCAGCTGCTGCTCGAGCACCTCGGCCGAGTCGACGGCGAGGCTGCCCTTGGTCAGCAATGCGTGATATGCGGCAATCGCGGCATGCGATGTGGGCAAGTCTCTCAACCTCGCGTTTGTGACACGGCGGCGCCGGACGGGCCAATGAGTGGCTCGCGCATCATGTCAGGCCGCGGCGCGGTGGCGAGCTTGATGGCCAGGTCCGCCATGTGCTCCACCACCCATTCGAAGTAGGCTGGCGTGAGCGAATTGATGTCCATGTCCGGGGCGGGATTCATGAAGTCGATGGCGTAGGGCACGCCATCCTTCACCGCAAACTCCACGGTGTTCATGTCATAGCCCAGCGCGCGGCACAGCGTGAGCGCGTCGGCGGCACAGCGCGCCTCGAGTTCGGCCCCAAGGTAGCCCGGGTCCGGGATGTAGCGCCGCTCACGCGGATCGTACGGCATGACCAGCACCTTCTCGCGGCCGAGCACCATGCAGCGCACATACGCGTCCCATCGGATGAACTCCTGCACCACCATCGTCAGCAGGCCGCTGTGATTGTAGTGCTGGAGCAGTTCCTCCATGGTTTCGCATACATAGACATCGCGCCAGCCGCCGCCGTGCGCATCCTTGAGCACGCAGGGAAAGCCGATGTACTCGGCCACCCCGGCCCAATCGAGCGGATAGGCCAGATTGCGCAGCGATTCAGTATGCGAGATGCCCGGGATGTAGTCCTTGTTGGGCAGCACGAGCGTACGCGGGTGGGCGACGCCGTGCTGAACCGCCAGCGTGGCGTCGTAGAACTTGTCGTCCGCCGACCACATGAAGGGATTGTTCACCACCGTCACCCCCATGCGCACCGCATGCTTGAGCACGGCCCGGTAGAACCCGACCTCGTGGGAGATGCGGTCAATGATGAGGGTGTAGGGAATGGGCTGCGCCATGCGCGTGGCGTCGAGCGTAATGAAGTCGGCGCGTACGCCGGACTGGCGACGGGCGACGGCCTCAAGAAACGCTGGGGGGAACGACCATTCACGGCCGACCAGCAAGCCAATACGGGGGTCCAGGGTCACGATGGCTCCGGAAGCGGGGTCAGGATTCCGGATAGTGCGACAGGAACGGACTCTTCGCCATGGGGAGGAGCGAGGAAGAGCCAGTTTGCCCGATTTGCATGGACGGGCAATCATGTCGACAAGCTGTTCGTGAGACAGGTTTGTGACATTAGTATCTGTGGAAAACCTGGATATTGGGCAATGTGTTTCGCAGACACTCACGAAGCTGCTTTTCCACAGCAGCTCTGACTGCAGGCGATGTCCACATCGACACTTAGCGGGTTTTCCACAGGCATTTCAACATCTATCGACAATACTGTCAACAACTTAGCTGAGTACCCCCGTATTGCGTGAGCGCGTGGATCGTCATAACATCCCCGCCCATCGATGATGCAGCAACGCTGTGATTATCGGTGATCACGATCCCGCCTCCTCACGGAATTCCGCAATGCACGTGACTCCGGTTGCTGCCCCGAACGGCCACATGGACCCCGCTCCTGTCACAAGCCTGCCTATCCACAATGGCGAGGCCGCGACGCAGGTACGGGCGTTCTGGACGGCAGACGACCAGTATGTGCTGTGCATCGAGGATGCCGACGGCGCCGCGGCGTGGTATCGCATCGCGGCTGAGGGCGAGGAGCGAGCGGGTACGGTCCCGGCCTCGGAGGCCGAACGGCTGGCCATGGGGGCCCTGCTGGCCGACATTATCCCGCTCGGTGGGCACACGGTGACCTTCCCCGTGGGGTCCACGGGTCGTCGGGTCTATCGCGTGTGGCGTGGTGCCAAGGGTAGCGCGGCGGGGCGGACTAAAATCCTGGGAGTTCGAGCTGCGCGGTCACGCCGCCTGCCAGCGTGACGCCGGCAGCCTGCAACCACGCCAGCAAAACGTCCTGCCCATGATCGCCCGCCATGGCCGAGCGCGCTGCACTGAGATGCAGCTTGAACTCGGCGGACACATCGGGGAGCGTGCGCCTGAGCACGGCCACCGTGAGGAGCTCGGTGGCGTCCGCCAGATGACGAATGGCAAACTCGTTCATGCGCGCGCGCAGGGCCGCCGCATTGAGCACGGGGCCGTCGCCGGGCACATCGTGGTCCGCCCGACGTTCACGGAAGGCAGCCAGCCGCGAGCGCGTGGCGGTCAGCATGGGCAGGTCATCAGCCACGGTTTCGGGCAGCACGGCCACCGGAGCGCCCATGAGGCCCAGCCAGGCCATCCAGAGGGTCCCGCGGGCGTAGGGCTCCCAGGGCTCGGCGTCGAGGCGCTGCGCCGTGCGCTTGACGACCTCGGCCACATGGTGACGGCTCTCCCACCAGCGCACGTAGCTCTCGGTTTGCCGGGAGACCAGCGCCAGGGCGCCAAGACGCAGCGCCCACTTGGTGGCCGACTCACCCTCGTCCAGGGGGGGACGCAGGGCGGCCGCGCAGCGGAAGGCTCGGGCCGCCCCCATGGCCAGCACGGCCTGCGCAAGATCCCGACCCGCGCTGGGCGTGGGACTGAGCGCCGCTTCCAACTGGCCCAGGGCGGCCAGCTCGTAGGCGGTCCCCAGCAGGGCCAGTCCGTCGGCAATGGGCTCGCCCAGACCATCGCCGGGCAAGAGGGCCGCGGCTTCTGCCCGCTCGAGCAACAGGCTGCGGCGTTCCGCCGGAATGGCGGCGACGGCCCAGTGCTCGTCGAGCGTGGCCCGAGCCAGTTCGGCCAGGTCACGCGCGGCGAGGTCACGATCAGCAGCCGGGCTAAGGACGTGCATCCAGCCTCCGAGTGGGGAGAGCTCGAACGGGGTCCTGCAGGAAGTCCAGCACTACCGCAGCACTAGCCTACCGGGTGCGCCGCCTGAGCATGGGAGTGCCGCGCAGGTTTCGCACTGGTATCACTGTCGCATTTATGTAACAGGTCGCCATCTGTCAAGAGTTTCGCCAAAAGCGCGCTCTTTATAGATGACCCAACTGGAGAGTTCGCGTGGGGTTCGAGTCGTCACAGATGGCGCGCCGCAGACTGGCCGCGCTCGCTGCAACCAACAGCCGCATTCAGGAAGCCCTTGCCCCGTCGGGGTTTCCGGGCCTGACACCACCGGCCCCCCGCGCGGAGCGGGCGGATGGCGTGGTGGGGTCCACCACCTCGGCGTTGGCGGAGCATCTCGATACTCTGGCCCACGACATCATCGCGACGCCGGGCGCGGGCGGTGCGCTGCTGGCGGCCTACGCGGCCCAGGCCCGCGCGCTGTCCATGGTCATTGAAGCAGCCAAGCGCGCGGGCACCGCGCCCCTGCCGGAAGCCGTGCTTGCCGCGGCGCAGGAAGCCCTGGCCACGCCCTTCCCCATGCCGGGACTTCGCGCGGGGTAGACTCTCATCTCCCGTGTCTGGTGTCTGTGATTTGAGACCGGACAGATGGTGAGGATCGGAAATGAGAGGGTGAGACAGAAATAGAGAATGAGAGACCAGCAACGAATGAGTTGAGAGACGGGATCGTGTTCGACTGTCGCGTCCTGAATAATGTCT
>NZ_DLHL01000061.1 GCF_002483225.1 Gemmatimonas sp. UBA7669
GGCTCGTCGTATGCTGAGCCCTCGACGCCCGCCTCTCCAATCCTCAGATCCTCCGATCCTCACACCATCTGTTCAACTGCCGCCCGCAAGAACCTCCCGATACACCTCGAACAAGCGATCGAACACCACGTCCCAGGCATGGTGGCGCTCCGCATGCTGACGCGCCTTGCGTCCGAGCCCAATCACATCACTCTGCAGCAGCGCCACCGCCTGTTCAGCCAACGACGCCGCAGATCCGGTTGCGTAGAGACGTCCACCACCACTGCGCTGCACGTGCTCTGGTACACCGCCCTGATCGCAGCTGATCACCGGCGTGCCGCAACTCATGGCCTCGAGTGCCGACAGGCCAAACGTTTCGATGGGTCCTGGCGCGAGATACACGTCGAGGGCGGCCAGCAGGTCCGCCAGGCCTTCGCGAGTGTGCTGATACGGCAGCATGATCACCCGGTGGCCGTAGGGATGCGCACGCAGTCGCTCACGCATGGGTCCCGCGCCCGCCAACACCAGCCGCGCGCCGGTGCGTCGCTCCACGTCCGCCCAGGCATCGAGGGCCACGTGCAGTTCCTTCTCGCGAGCAAATCGCCCGGCATAGCCCACGAGCGGCGTATCGGGCAAACCATGCAGCGCGCGGGTCAGAGCGGCTTGTGACTTCCGGTCGGGGGTAAAGGTGTCGAGATCGACCCCCAGCGGCACACGAGCCACCCGATCGATGCCGGCCGCCGCCAGATCGGCGGCCGCGGCGTCGGTGGACACGATGGTCACCGGAAAGAGGCGATCAAGGCGACGCATGTAGCGCCACGCGGCGCCATGCACGAGTCGATTCACCGCGGGAAAGCGCGATCGCTCGGGGGCGAAGTAGTGCGGCAGATTGGTGTGGTGAAAACACACCAGCGGCACATTGAGTGCACGCGTGGCGTGCCGGACAATCCACGGCACGATGAAGGGACTGCCGATCTCGATGAGATGCGGACGTTCGTGTTGCACGATGCGCGTGATGGAGCGCGTCGCCAGCATGAATCGATAGGGCCGCTGCCGTGGTATGGGCGGACCGTGCAAACGATACAGGCGCGTTCCCTCGGTGTCGCGCACGCTGTCGCGATCACCAGGCACGACCATCACATGCCGAAGCCGGGGTCGGGCGGCCACATACCGTGCCTTCTCGAGCAGATAGGTCTTGATGCCCCCGCTCGTGTCGCCAAACCATTCGGTGACATCGAGCACGCCCAGCGCGGCTGCCGGACGCAGCCGGCCTGGAAGCGCAGGCGATAGGTCACGCACCCCGTCGTCATGCAGCGACGCGGCACTCAGCACTGTTCCCATGTCTGGACGCTCAGCCAATCATGGGCCAGGCGCAGAGCAGGGCGATGGCCTGACCCACCAGGACGTCGCCCGGATAGTGCACACCGAGCGCCACACGCGAGAAACCCACGACGGCCGCGAGCAGCAGCAGCGGAAGTGCCAGTGAGGGGAACGCCGAGGCAAAGCCCACGGCCACGGCCATGGCTGCGCAGGCATGACCGCTGGGGAAGGAAAAGCGATCCGGAACCTGAATGAGCGCCTCGATGGGCAGGCGCACTGAGGGGCGCGGACGTCCCACGCTGCGCTTCACGATCTGCACCACAAGGTGCGACGCGCCAAGCAGCAGGAGCACATGCCAGACCAGCAGGGCACTCACGTTGGGCAGACCAAGCGCCAGCAGGCAGGTCCCGATGCTCCCGCGGGCGCCGCCAAGGTGCGTGATCCCCATCCAGAAGCGGCGCGCCGACAGGGTGCAGGCCGGCGTCAATGCATAGCGCGCGAACAGCGCGTGATCGCGTGCGTCGAGTCCCCGGAGCCATGGCGTCATGGAGCATCAAGCTCGGCCCGTCGTGTGACAGCGCCGCGACTGGCGGACCACGTCGCGGTAACGGCTCGGCCCGGATTTGCCGACGGCGGGCCGGCCCACAGGTGAAACAGCCCACGAAACGACAACGTACCGGACATCGCTGTATCGATACATCCATTTCCCAGGCACTCCCCATGCTCATCACGCTTCGCACCCTGCACTTCATCGGCCTGGCCATGGGCTTCTCCGTGTCCTTCGCCAACATCGTCATGGCCGGTCTCATTGCCGCCGCGCCGCCCGGCGAGAAGTCGGTATTGGGTCGCTTTCCCATGGCCATGATGCGGGTGGGGGATATCGGTCTCGCGCTGCTGTGGATTACCGGACCGGCTTTGTTGTACATCAAGTACGGCGGGTTCTCCGGCATGCCGTGGCAGTTCCACGTGAAGCTCACCGCCGTGGTGCTGCTCACGCTCGTGGTGGGGTTCATGCACAGTCAGAAGAGCCGTCTTCGGGCAGGCGACGTGGCCGCCATGGATCGCATGAAGCGCGTGGCGCCATTGGCATCGCTTTCCGCACTCACCGCGCTCATCTTTGCGGTGATGACTTTCAACCGCTGACGTGACGCGGCGAATCACACGACGCGTTTTCCGTATCGCCGCCATGGCGACCGCTGTCCTTCTGGGCAGCGGCTGCCGCGGGGCGTCCGATCGGGCGGCGTCCGATAGCGCCGCCACCGACGGCGCCGCCACCGACGGGGCTGCATCGGGCCCGTTGGTGGTCATGGCGGCGGCCTCGCTCAACCGGGCCATGCCCGAGTTGCTGCGGGCGTTCGAAGCCCGTGAGCGCGTCAAAGGCACGCTGGTGCTGGGCGCCACCGGCAGCCTTGCCGCGCAGCTCGTCAACGGCGCACCGGCCGACGTGTTTTTCTCGGCGGACGAAACCACCGTGGACGGCCTCGTCGCGCAGGGCGTGCTGGATGGGCGTACCCGCGCGCTGTTTGCCAACGGTGTGCTGATGCTGGTGACCCGGCGCGGTGTGGACGCACCGCGTGTACTGACGGATCTCACGGCGAAGCGATTTACGATTGTCGCCCTCGCCAATCCCGATCTCGCGCCCTATGGCGCGGCGGCTCGACAGATCATGCAGTCGGCCGGTATCTGGGAGTCGCTCACCGGGCGTCTGGTGTTTGGCGAGAATGTGGCCGGTACCTGGCAGCTCGTGCAGTCGGGAAACGCCGACGCCGCCTTTGTGGCACAGAGCGTCGTACCGGACAACGCGGATGTGGGACGACTCATCCTCGACCCGTCACAGCATCTGCCGCTCAGGCAGGCCGCAGCCGTCGTGGTCAGCAGTCGTCATCCTGCCGCCCGTGACTTTCTGCACTTCGTACGCGGCGTGGACGGACAGGCCATTCTCCGTCAGCATGGCTTTGCGCCGCCTCAGTAGATAGCATTGCGGGCATGATCGGCCCGCTCTGGCTTTCGACATGGGTGGCACTCCTGGCCACGGCGCTCGCCACGATGGTGGGTGTGCCCTGCGCGTGGCTCCTGGCACGTCGACAGTTCGTGGGGCGCAATCTGCTCAGCGTGCTGCTGCTCCTGCCCCTGGTGTTGCCGCCCACCGTGCTGGGGTACTACCTGCTGCTGCTCATTGGCCGGCAGGGGCCCGTGGGGCGCATGGCCGAAGCACTGGGGCTTGGTCGCCTCGTTTTCACACCGACGGCCGCCGTGTTCGCGGCCTTCGTGGCAGCGCTGCCATTCATCGTGCGCGCGGCGCAGGCCGGCTTTGAACAGGTCGATGCGCTATACGAGGAAGCGGCCCGCACACTGGGCCGGCGGGAGCGTGCCATCTTCTTCACCATCACGTTGCCACTGGCCTGGCGCACCGTGTTGGCCGGTATGGCATTGGGCTTTGCCCGCGCCATCGGCGAGTTCGGCGCCACGCTCATGATTGCCGGCAACATTCCCGGTCACACGCAGACGGCCAGTCTCGCCATCTACGACGCGGTGCAGGGTTTCCGCTACGATCTGGCCTGGCAAGGCTCGCTGGCCCTGTCACTGGTGGCCGGCGTGGTGTTGTGGCTCATGACGCGTTCCCGGGTGCGTGGCTCGTGGTAAGCACGACGGGGAACGTGAAACGCGCCAGTGATGCGCCGGGCGATACGCTACAGGTGGCGTTCACGCATCGCGTCGGCAGTTTCGAGCTCGCACCAGACTTCGTTGCCGGCCATGGCATCACGGCCTTGGTTGGTGCCTCCGGCGCCGGCAAGACACTCACGCTGCGGGCCATCGCCGGCCTGATCATGCCGGACGCCGGTCGCATCACGGTGCAGGGCGATGTGTTGTTTGATGCGGGGCGCGGTGTGCGGCTGTCGCCGCAGACGCGCCGCATTGGCGTGGTGTTTCAGCAGTACGCGCTCTTCCCGCACCTCAGCGTCGCGCAGAACGTGGCCTACGGCATCACACATCGACCCGAGGCCGAGCGACAAACGATGGTGCAGCACTGGCTCACACTGGTCGGGCTCGAGACCTACGCGTCACGTTGGCCGCGCGAGCTCTCCGGTGGACAGCAGCAGCGCGTGGCGCTGGCCCGCGCCCTCGCGCCGGCTCCGCGCCTGCTGCTGCTTGATGAGCCCTTTGCCGCGGTGGACATGGGTTTGCGCCGCCGACTGCGTGAGGAGCTGCGTCGTCTGCAGCAGACCGTCGGTACGCCCATGCTGCTGGTCACACACGATCTCGACGAGGTGCGACAGATCGCCAACGACGTCATTGTGCTCGATCGGGGACGTGTGGTACACCGCCAACACGTCGGCGGACCGGAGGACGAGCTGTCCGCGGTGCAGAGCCTGCTCACCAACGCGCGGGATTAGGACGCGACTAGCTGGCGGCCTCCGGCATCGGGGGAATGGGCGCGCCACGCAGGATGCGCGCGGTGAGCTCCTCCAGATTCGCCTCGGGGCGAAAGCGCAGAAACGCTTCACGGGACATGCTCACCGCCAGCTCACGCTCTCCGTACAGCGCACGCGCCGCCCCCATGTCTTCGAGGAACTGCCGTTCCTCATCGCTGTGCGTGCGCACGAGCACTTCCACGCCCGGATTGAGCTGGTGCGCGCGCGCCAACACTGCACGCGCCTGCCATGCATCGGGCGCCGCCACCAGTACCAGTCGGGCATTCGGCAGGCCTGCTTCGCGCAAGGCACTCAGCGTTGTGGCGTCGCCGTGCACCACATGGTAGCCGGCTGCCGCCAGTCGTTCGGCAATGTCCCCACTGGCCTCGATGACACGATAGGGAATCTGCTGCGCGTGCAACTCACGCACGACCGGGAATCCCACCCGGCCCGAGCCGATGACCACGATGTGGTCGATGGCGGCTGGCAATACCGGCACGTTGCTGCGTCGGGGCACGGCAGGTGCAACGTCGCCCGGCGATGACGTGCCTGCGCCGACTCCTTCGCCACTCACCCCTTTCATCGTTGACGACGACGCCGTGGCCGCAACAACCGCCGCAGGTCGCCGCGCGTCGAGCCACCGGGTGAAGGGATCCACCACGCGAAACACGAAGGGATTGAGCGTGATGGACAGGAGAGCGCCGGCCACGACCAGACTCTGCGACTCGGGCGCCAACAGGCCGAGCGATGTCCCGAGGGCGGCCAGGATGAACGAGAACTCGCCGATTTGCGCGAGACTGGCCGAAATCGTGAGCGCCGTATGGTTGGAGTACCCGAAGGCCCGCACAATGCCGTACGCCGCCACCGACTTGCCGATCAGGATGATGAGCACCACGGTGATGACCGCAAGCGGCTCGCGAATCAGAATGGACGGATCGAACAACATGCCCACCGACACGAAGAACAGCACCGCAAACGCGTCCTGCAACGGCAGCGCGTTGTTGGCCGCCTCGTGGCTGAAATCCGACTCGCTCACGATGACACCGGCGAAAAACGCGCCTAGAGCGAACGACACATCGAAGAGCATGGCCGCACCAACAGCGAGACCGAGGGCGACCGCCAGTACCGCCAAAGTGAAGAGCTCGCGCGAACCGGTGTTCACCACGCGGCGAAGCAGCCACGGAATGACTCGCCGGCCACCCACCAGCATCACCACCAGAAACGCGGCCAGCTTGAGGGCCGTGAGTCCAAGGACCGCACCAATCGACGCAGCGGAACCGGCGCTTGCCCCGGAGGCTCCGCCGCCCATGCCACTGGCGACGGCCGGCAGCAACACGAGCGCAACCACGGTCACCAGATCCTCGACAATCAGCCAACCCACAGCCACCCGGCCGTCCATGGAGTCGAGAATGCCGCGGTCTTCGAGCGCGCGCAGCAGCACCACCGTACTGGCCACGGACAGCGAAAGACCAAACACTATGCCACTGCCCCAACTCCATCCCCACAATACCGAGACCAGTGCTCCGAGGCCCGTGGCCGCCGCGATCTGCACCAATGCGCCCGGGATCGCGATGCGCCGCACTTCCATGAGGTCATCGAGTGAGAAATGCAGCCCTACACCGAACATCAGCAGGATCACACCAATCTCGGCCAACTGCGACGCCAATCCCCCATCAGCCACAAACCCCGGCGTGAACGGCCCCACCACCACACCTGCCAGCAGGTAGCCGAGGATGGTGGGCAGGTGAAAGCGCGCCGCCGCAAGCCCGAACACAAAGGCCAGGCCCAGGCCTGCGGCGACGGTCAACAACAGATCGATATCATGCGGCATGCATCAGCCTCGGGCGCGAGGAACCAGCAACAGGGGAACCGAGGCCCGCTGCAGCAAACGATCGGCGACACTGCCGAAGAGCAAACGCTCAACGGCGTGATAGGCGGTGGTGGCGAGCACCATCAGATGGGTACCATGTGTGTCGACATGCGCGAGCAGCACGTCCGCTGGATCTCCGCCCTCGAGAACCAGCGCGTTCGCGCGATGGGGCCGCGGTGCCAACGCGTCGGTCTTGAGGGACAGCAGGCGTGAAGCCTCGCGGGTGGTACGCAGCGCGAGTGCCTCGCGCGACTCACTCTCGAGGACGCGGCCGAGCGCACGGGGCGGGGCCAGCGCCACGTGCAGTAACGTGATGTGGTCGAGCGCGTGACCCGCCAACGTCTGCAGTGCTGTCAGGCCGGGCTCCGGATCCAGCCGCTCGTCGATGGCCACCACGGCCGTGTTGAGCGCCGCACCGGTGAGTGGCAGGTAGTCGCGAGGCACCGGCGCCGGACGCACCGCAAGCACCGGACGGTCGACACGACGCATGAGATCCATGGTGACACTGCCGAACCACAAGCGATCCCAACCGCCGCGCCCATGCGTGGTGAGCACCGTGAGGTCGGCGCGGACTTCCTCCGCATGCGCCGCCAGCTCGCTCGCTGGGGTGCCGCGTCGCACAACGGTGTCGACCTGCACCGACGGCAGTACCGCGCGCAGGCGCACCGCCATGTCATGCAGATAGCCTCGCAGCATGTGCTCACGGGCACTCGCTTCTGAGGCGGCTTCGCGCATCGCCTCCAGGACGCTGTACGCAAGGCCCTCCGAAACCAGCGGCTCTGGCACATCCACACCCACCAGATCGATGGCGCATGGCACCGGCCCTTGGGCGACGGTGACCGCATAGGGCAGCGCAGATTCGGCAAAGGCCGAACCATCGAGGGGGACCAGCAAGCGGCGCATCGGCGGCCTCCGGGGTTCAGGTCGTCGAAAAATGTCCCGCCCATACCCGCCTGCGACCGAATTGATCCGCACGGCCGATGGCCTATCCGAGCACAGTCAGGCGAGGTCCGAAACAGGCTAGCTTACCGTTATTCTAACAGAGTCGGAGAAGCATCGTGGGCGAAATGACCACCGAAGTCATCGTGATCGTCATCCTGCTGGTCCTGAACGGCGTGTTCTCCATGTCGGAGCTCGCGGTGATGACGGCCAAGCGTTCACGACTGGAGTTCCGTGCTGAAGAAGAAGGCGATGCCGGGGCGCGTGCGGCGCTGGAGTTGGCGGCGCATCCTACGGCATTCCTCTCCACGGTGCAGGTGGGCATCACGCTCGTCGGAGTGCTGGCTGGCGCGTTCGGTGGTGCGGGTATTTCCGAGGTGCTGGCGGCGCAGTTCGCCACGATATCGTGGTTGGCACCCTACGCCACCACACTCGCGTTTGCGCTGGTGGTGGCGGTGATCACCTACCTTTCGCTGATCTTCGGCGAGCTGGTGCCCAAGAACATCGCGCTCAGCAATCCGGAGCGTGTGGCCTCGCTGGTGTCGCGGCCCATGCGTGCCATCGCCCGTGTGGGCGGTCCGCTGGTGCGCATGCTGACGAGCTCCACCAACATCGTGCTGCGCGTCTTCGGGTTGGGTACCGTGTCCGAGCCCGGCGTGACGGAGCAGGATATTCGCGCCATGGTGGAGCAGGCCACGGAAAGTGGGGCGGTGCAGCAGGTCGAACACGAGATCGTGGAGAACACGTTTCGACTCGGTGATCGGGCCGTGGATTCCATCATGACGCCGCGCCCCGACATTCGCTGGGTGGATCTGTCGGACGACGCGCCGGCGGTGCGTGAGCAGGTGGCCGAGTCGCTGCGTGAGCGCTTTCTCGTGTGCGAACAGACGTTGGATTCGCTGATTGGGGTGGTGCAGGCCGAGGACCTGGTGGCCGCGGCTGTGCAGGGGCAGGACGTGGCCACTGCGCCCGTGTTACGGCAGGTGGCGCGTGCGCCGCTGTATGTGCCGGCCACCATGCCGGTCTATCAGTTGCTGTCAACACTGCGCAGCGCGCAGCAGCATGTGGCCGTGGTGCTCGACGAGTATGGGGGCGTGGCCGGCCTGGTGGACATGGAGGACGTGCTCGAAGGGCTGGTGGGTGATGTTCCCCTTGCCGATGACGGTGAACCGGCCGCCTGGTTGCGTCGGGCAGATGGAAGCTGGGAGGTCGAGGGCAGTGTGGCGCTTGACGAGGTGGAGCTGCGCCTCGACCTCGAGGTCGAGGCGCGTGAGCGTGCGGAGGTCCTCACCATTGGTGGCTTTGTCATGGCGCGGCTGGGGCGAGTCCCCCGTCCAGGTGATGAATTCCACTGGTCGGGTCGTACAGTCCGCGTACTGCTCATGAATGGCCGTCGCGTGGAACGGGTCCTCATCGACCCACCGCGATTGTGAGCGCGGGCTGCAGTGGCCGATGCGTGACGAAGCGCACACCGGAACGCATGCATGACGTGACGCGGACGTGACGGGCAGGGTAGGGTAAGCGAACCTCGAGCCGCCTTGCCCTATGCCATCAGCACGTCGCCTCCGCTCCCGTCCCAGCACATCCCTCATCATTGCCACCTACAACTGGCCGTCAGCGCTGGATGTGGTGCTGCGCAGTGTACGCGCCCAGCGCGTGCTGCCCGATGAGGTGCTGATTGCCGACGATGGATCGGGCGAGGCCACGCGACTGGTCATTGTGGCCCATCAGACGGACTTCCCCGTGCCACTCAAGCATGTGTGGCACGAGGACCGCGGGTTCCGTCTGGCCGCCATTCGCAATGAGGCGCTGCGTCAGGCGCAGGGCGACTATGTCCTGCAGGTGGACGGGGACATCGTGCTGCATCCCCGATTCGTGGAACAGCACATCAACCAGGCGCGACCGGGTCGCTACGTGCAGGGCAGCCGCTGCATGCTCAGTCGCGAGCGTACCGAACGCATGCTGCGCGAGCGCAATCCGCAGGTGCCGCTGTTTGGTCGTGGGCTCAAGAATCGATTGAATGCGTTGTATCTGCCGCTGCTGGCGCCGCTGGTGCGTGGGCCACGCGACCCCGATCGTCGCACGCGGGGTTGTCACATGGCGTTCTGGCGACAGGACCTGCTCATGGTGAACGGCTACGACGAACGCTTCGAAGGCTGGGGGCGTGAAGACAGTGAACTCGCGGCTCGGCTCATTCATGCCGGCATACAGCGGCGCAATCACAAGTTCGGCGCCGTGGCCTATCACCTGTGGCATCCCGAAGCCACGCGCGCCGCGTTCCCCACCAATCACGCGATCTATCTCGAGACACTGGCCCGGCAGAGCCGGCGCTGCGCGGCGGGCATCACCCGACCAGCAGCGGCGCGGGATCTGCTGGTGGGTGTGTGAGTGGCAGGCAGTGCTCTGCGCACGCAGTGTCCTCTTGCCCCCCGCGTGAACTGCTGACGGACTCGTCGCAGCTTTAGGGTCGGTGTTTCGGCAAGACCGTCAACAGCGCGTGAGCTGTTGACGATCTCGCCACAACACGAGGGCCGGTGTTCCGGCCAATGCGGACTATTGGGCCGAGTTGGGTCGCACCGTACCAGGCAGCGACAGCGTGCGGGACGCGATGTCGAACACGTCCACCACACAAAGCAGCGGGCTGTGCACACTCGCGTTCACACGGAGTGCCGCCGTCACCCCATCGAACTGGAACGCGTCGGGAAATCCCACATCACGAAGCGGTACCGCCACCCGAATCGTACGCGCGTTGATTTGTGGTTCGTACCCCGGGCTGTCGATGTAGAGCGGAAGCCCCGGCCAGGTGGACGGCAGTTTGGGAGTGGCCTCGCTCGCAATGTCCCGCACCTTGAGCGCGCCCGCACCACAGGCATCGTCCTTCACCAGCACGACCCAATGTGAATGCCACAGCAGGCCGTCGTTCTTCGGATCCCCATCGCCATTCTCGTCGTAGCGCGGGGTGTCGTCGAAATCGGGGTGTGCCGTGGCGGCCAGTGCCAGAATGCCGGACTTGGCCTCGAAGCCCACTGCCGCCGGGTCGAGCGAGGTGGGCCACACATATGAGAACACCGTGCTGCCGGCCAACTGACCGGTCGGCGTAGGCCGAGTGTTGCCGGCCGCTCCCGCCACGGTTTCGGAGAACACCAGCATGGTGCCTTCGCGCTTGACGGAGGTTTCCACCACATCGAAGGGCGCCAGTGCGGCTCCTGTGAGTTGTTTGGATGTCGCGTCCCCCTTGGGAGAAGCAATGCGATCACCGGGGGCCGGCGTCAGGGCGCGAACGGCGCCCCCCACGGCGGCTACGGTCAGGGTGAGGGCGGCAAGGCCCAGCCCGGCACGGAGAAGACGAGCGCGGCGGGCCGGGAACAGCGATTCGGAAGCGTGAGACATGATGATCACCGAAAGTTAGGAGTCCGAAGCAAGTGCCGGGTGGCAAAATCCTAAGGACTCCTTACTTTTATGTCAATCCCCGCGTTTGAGCGTCGGCAGCCACCATGATCACCACCGCATGCCCCAAGAATTCACGTCCTCCGTCGACACGCTGGTGCCCCAGGTCGGGGCCGGCCTTTTCAAATTGGGCCTCGCGCTGCGCACTCACGCGTGGCGGGACAATGGGCCGCGCGGTCTCACGCCCACGCAGGCTCAGGTGCTGGCGCTGCTGCTATCGCGGGAGACCGCGCTACGACTGTCCGTCATTGCCGATGGGCTCGCGGTGACGCTGCCCACGGCCAGCGACGCGGTGAAAGCGCTGGTGGCCAAGGGACTCGTCAGCAAGACCTCGGCGCCGGAAGACCGCCGTGCAGTGGCCATCGCGCTTACGGAGGCCGGACGCGAAGCGGCTCGTCTGGGCGCCGACGGCCCCGAGTTCGTGGCTGCCGTGGTCGAGGCCCTGAGCCCGGACGAGCAGGCGGTCTTCATGCGCTCGCTCGTGAAGATGGTGCGTACCCTGCAAGAGCGTGGAGACATTGCGCCAGCGCGTGTCTGCGTCAGTTGCCGCTTCTTTCGGCCCTACGCGCACGGAATCAACGCGGACGCGCCGCATCACTGCGCCTTTGTTGATCAGCCGTTCGGAGACCGGGAGTTGCGCATTGACTGCGGGGATCATGTGGCCGAGGAGGACGCCGTGGCGGCGCAGCGCTATCGCGTGTTCGAGGGCAAGGGGAACTGACGCTGTGATCCGCGACCAGGCAGTTCAACCTCGACCGCCCTCCATGGGCCTTCGCTGGCGCAAACAAAAACCCCCCGCCGCGACCGAAGTCACGGCGGGGGTTCTCTATATTCTCTCAGTCGGGGCGACTGGATTTGAACCAGCGACCTCCTGCTCCCGAAGCAGGCGCTCTACCGGGCTAAGCTACGCCCCGTGCAACTCTCTGGTGTAACACCCTGCGAAATGCGCCTGGAAGGACTCGAACCTCCAACCTTCTGATCCGTAGTCAGATGCTCTATCCAATTGAGCTACAGGCGCAACGAACACCGCACCAGCGAACTGCACCCTCGCCCGAAGACGGGGGACCGACAACCTAGTGGGTCGGGGCGTTGCACGCTACTGCCGTGCTACCACCTTGGCCACCTGAACAACATGGGTCGTACAAGACTCGAACTTGTGACCTCCACGATGTCAACGTGGCGCTCTAACCAACTGAGCTAACGACCCGGACATCGAACTGCTCCGACCCGAAGGCCGGCCCAACAGAGCGGGAAACGGGACTCGAACCCGCGACCCCAACCTTGGCAAGGTTGTGCTCTACCAACTGAGCTATTCCCGCAACACGGCCAACCGCACCGTGAACCACTCTGGACAACAAAACCGCTGCCCCACCGGCAACCCCCGCCGGATGGGACCCGTGCACGCAGACGATGTCGGGGGACAACGTGGCTGCTGACCGGGGATGGAGCCGAGGGGAATCGAACCCCTGACCTCTTGAATGCCATTCAAGCGCTCTCCCAACTGAGCTACGGCCCCGGCCGCAGAACCCTCTTTCCGGACGCCGGGAAGGCGTCGCGTCACCAAGGGTCTCAGGAACCGCGCAGTCTAGTCGGGTGTATGTCTGGCGTCAAGCTGGCCCCACAAAACGTACTGGCGAACGGCCGCCGATGGCGTATCTTGCATGGCTCCCCCCCATGTGCGCGACCCGGCGGCTCGCAGTTCACCACCGCGTCCGAACGGATCCCGCGCCCTCGGCGTAGGGGAGGGAGCGGCGCCGATGACTGGCTGCCGTTTCCGGATCAGGCTCCGGCCTGAACCCAGTACCACGCAGCATCGTCATCTCTCTTTCGGGACGCGGTTCGGTCCCAAGGTCTCATACGCACACATGACTGAAGTCAAGCGGAAGCGCCGTCGTGCGGCACCCGCGGGCATCGCGCCCAGCGAGCCCGAGCGCGATATCCTCGACCAGTACCTCTACGAGGTCTCCACCTATCCGCTGCTCAAGGCCGCGGAGGAAATCGAGCTCGCCAAGAAGATCCGTGCCGGCGACCAGGACGCGCTGCAGGAGCTCGTCAAACGCAACCTCCGCTTCGTCATCTCCGTCGCCAAGAAGTACCAGAACCGCGGCCTGCCGCTCATCGACCTCATCGGCGAAGGCAACGTGGGGCTGCTCACGGCTGCCCGCAAATTCGATCCCGATCAGGGCGTGAAGTTCATCTCCTACGCCGTGTGGTGGATCCGTCAGGCCATCCTGTCGTCGCTCGCGCGCCAGGGCCGCACCGTGCGCGTGCCGCTCAACCGCACCGCCGATCTCTCGCGCATCATCAAGGCCTCGGAAATCCTGCGCCAGAAGCTCCGCCGCGAGCCCTCGCCTGAAGAACTCGCACAGGTCACTGGCCTCTCGGTGGACGTGGTGCAGTCGCTGGCGGCGCTCAACACCGGCGACGTGCGTCTCGACGCGCCCATGGACCCGGACGGCGATCGCTCGCTCATCGAGCGCTTCGTGGCCGACGAGATGCCCGACACCGAGGAGGAAGCCATGAACCGCTTCCTCACTGACGAAATCGAGCAGGCCCTCGGCACGCTGCCGCCCCGCGACGCCAAGGTGCTGCGCCTCTACTTCGGACTCGAAGGCGGCCGCGAGCACACGCTCGAAGAAATCGGCTCCATGCTCGGCGTCACGCGCGAGCGGGTCCGCCAGCTCCGCGACCGCGCCCTCAAGCGCCTCCGAGAGGGCGACGTCGGGCGGGCACTCAGCAGTTTTGCGGCCTGACCGACCCCGGGTCGGACTCACAACTCGGAACTCCAACTCAGAACCCGAAACTGATCAGTTTCGGGTTTTGTGTTTGGGTAAACGGTTCAAGGTCTTCCCGGCCCTGTCGAATATCCGCCTCGGCATTAGATTTGTGATGCGATGATCGAGCTCAAGAACGTCCACAAGGCTTTTGGCCCCAAGCAGGTGCTCCGCGGCTTCACCCTCACGGTCAACGAGGGCGAAACCATGGTCATCATCGGCTATTCGGGTACCGGCAAGTCCGTGGCCATCAAGCACATCGTGGGCCTGCTCGAGCCCGACGAGGGCGAGGTGTGGGTGGACGGTCAGCGCGTCGATCAATTGTCGCGCAAGGCGCTCTACGCATTGCGCGGCCGTATTGGCTACGTGTTCCAGTTCGCCGCCCTGTTCGACTCCATGACCATCGGCGAAAACGTGGCCATGGGCCTGCGCAAACAGGGGCAACTCAGCGAGGCGGAAATCCGCACGCGTGTCGACGAGGCGCTGGACCTCGTCGACCTGCCCGATGTGCAGCAGCGCATGCCCGCTGAACTCTCCGGCGGCATGCGCAAGCGCGTGGGCATCGCGCGCGCCATCGCGCTGCGCCCCAAGTACATCCTCTACGACGAGCCCACCACCGGTCTCGACCCCGTCACCTCGGCCACCATCGATGCGCTCATGGTGCGCATGCGGGAGCACCTGGGCGTCACGGGCATCGTCATCACGCATGACATGCGCAGCGCCTACACCGTGGGCACGCGCATTGCCATGCTGTACGAGGGTCAGGTGCGGCAGGTGGGCACGGTGGAGGAAATTCAGCGCAGCACCGACCCGCTCGTGCGGCAGTTCATCGAGGGGCGCGCCACGGTGGACGGTGAGGCGCCCCTCATTGGAGTGGGCGGGTCGACGCGGTGAGTGCCGGCGCCCGCGATCCCCGCAAGCGTTCGTCGCGAGCGAAGCTGGAGACATCGGCGGGCGGCGTCGTGTATCGCATGGAGCAGGGCGAGCCCCTGTTCCTGCTCATCCGTGACAGTTATCGCAACTGGGGCTTCCCCAAGGGCCATCTCGAGTCCGAGGAAGCGCCCGACACGGCGGCGCTGCGCGAGGTGCGTGAAGAAACCGGCATCGACGATGTTGTGCTCGATGGCGAGATCGACACCATCGACTGGTTCTTCCGCTTCCGCGGGACGCTGGTGCACAAGGTGTGTCACTTCTTCCTCATGCACACCGAGAGCGAGGCCACCACGCCGCAGCGCGCCGAGGGCATCACCGCCTGTCGCTGGGCGCGTTTCGACGAGGCCACGCAACTGGTGTCGTATGCCAACGCGCGCGACGTGCTGCTGCGTGCGAACGCCATGGTGCAGGGCGTCGATCTCTCACTCGATCCGGCCGAAGGGCCGCGTCGCTAGTGGCCACGAGCGCGCGGGCCAGTGAGGCCCATGTGGGCTTGTCCATTGTGGCGCTCACCAAACGTGAGCGCGCGCGGGCGCTGGTGCGCGGCGCATTTCCGCGTCGTCGCGCGCATGTGGTGAGCGCGCGCCAGGCCAGCGACATCGAAGCCCTGCTCATCAAGGAAGTGGTGGACGCGGTCATCATCGACGCGGGCGCCGGTGACGACGCGCAGCGACTCATGGCGCGCGCCGAGGAGTTCGAAAGCATTCCCTTCGTACTCATCACCACCATGTTGCCGAGCGACGGGCCGCTTATTGCGCGCGCGGCAGAGTGTGGGGTGGCGGAGGTGCTGGCCGAAGGCGTCGACGACGCAGTGGCGCGCGACCTGATTACGCGCCGCGCGTTCAGCACACGCTTCGAGCGCGCGCTCAGCAGTCCCCCCCCGCAACTGCATCTCGAAACACCACTGCAGATTCAGGTCTGGCAGAGCGTGGTGCGCCGCGCCGGACGCCCGGTGCGCACCGACCAGTTGGCGCGAGAGCTCGGGGTGTCGCGCGAGCATCTCTCGCGCAGCTTCGCGGTGGGGCAGGCACCCACGCTCAAGAAGGTCATTGATCTGGTCCGCGTGCTGGCGGCGGCCGAACTGTCCAAGAATGCGGGCTTTGACGTGCGGGATGTGGCGGAGGTGCTGGGCTTTGCCAGCTCCTCGCACCTGTCCAGCACCACCCAGCGCCTGGTGGGCGCCAAGGCGTCGAGTCTCAGCCGGCTCCGCAGCATGGACTTGCTGGAGCGGTTCACCCGATACGCGGCCGTACCGGACGAGGTGGCGGAAACTCAGAACCCGGAACTCGAACCCACAACTCGAAACTGATCAGTTCCGGGTTGTGAGTTAGGGTTCCGGGTCGTAAGTCACTCGTAACTCACGACTTGAACTCAAAAACCAAAGCTCCCCGAACCCTGAGGTCCGGTCAGCTTTGAGCCGTGAGTTCAAGTTTTGAGTCCTGAGTTACCCCCAGCCCCAGCGCGAGTCCGATTCGCCCTTCCCCCCTCACCCCCCTTGTGATAATTTTCACAAGCTGTTCCCTAACCGTTACCACTGCCAATTACCGCCCTGCATCATGGCCACCCAGACCGCACTGCGTCCCGGCGAAATCAAGGACATCCTCCTCCGTGAGATCGAGGCTGCCGACCTCGCCGATCTCAATGTCGAGGAAGTCGGTACCGTCCTCGAAGTAAAGGACGGCATCGCCCGCATCTACGGCCTCGGCAAGGTCATGGCCGGCGAGATGCTCGAGTTCACCGCCTCCGAGACCAAGCAGGTCATCACCGGCCTCGCGCTCAATCTCGAAGAAGACAACATCGGCGCCGTTATCCTGGGCGACTATCTCCAGCTCAAGGAAGGCGACGAAGTCCGTCGCACGGCCCGCGTGCTCGAGGTGCCCGTCGGTCCGGAACTCATCGGCCGCGTCGTTGATCCCCTCGGCCGCCCCATCGACGGCCTCGGCGAGATCCGCGCCACCCAGTTCCGCAAGGTGGAGTCGCCGGCCCCCGGCATCATCGTGCGTCAGCCCGTGAAGGAGCCGCTCCAGACCGGTATCAAGGCCATCGACGCCATGATCCCGATCGGTCGCGGCCAGCGTGAGCTCATCATCGGTGACCGTTCGACCGGCAAGACGGCCGTCGCCATCGACACGATCATCAACCAGAAGGGCCAGGGCGTCATCTGCGTGTACGTCGCCATCGGCCAGAAGGCGTCCACCATTGCCTCCGTGGTCGAGAAGCTGCGCCAGGCCGGCGCGCTCGAGTACACCATCATTGTTGCGGCCTCTGCGTCCGACCCGGCTCCGATGCTCTACATCGCGCCCTACTCGGGCTGCGCGATGGCCGAGTTCTTCATGTACAACGAGGGCAAGCCCACGCTCTGCGTGTACGACGACCTCTCGAAGCAGGCGGCGGCGTATCGCCAGCTCTCGCTCGTGCTGCGTCGTCCGCCGGGCCGCGAAGCCTACCCCGGCGACGTCTTCTATCTCCACAGCCGTCTGCTCGAGCGCGCCGCCAAGCTGCGCGAAGACGAGGGCGTGGTGGATGGCAAGAACATCCTCAAGCCCGGTGGCTCGCTCACCGCGCTGCCCATCATCGAGACGCAGGCCGGTGACGTGTCGGCCTACATCCCGACGAACGTCATCTCCATCACCGACGGTCAGATCTTCCTCGAGACCGACCTCTTCAACGCCGGCATTCGCCCGGCCGTGAACGTCGGCATCTCGGTGTCGCGCGTCGGTGGTTCCGCGCAGACCAAGGCCATGAAGAGCGTGGCCGGCCGTCTGCGCCTCGACCTCGCGCAGTTCCGTGAGCTCGAAGCCTTTGCCGCGTTCGCGTCGGACCTCGACGCCGCCACCAAGCGTCAGCTCGAGCGCGGGGCGCGCACGGTGGAAATCCTCAAGCAGGGTCAGTACTCGCCGCTGCCGTTCGAAGAGCAGGTGGCCGTCATTTACGCCGTGACCAACGGCTTCCTCGACGGCATCGACACCGGCAAGGTGCGCGCCTGGGAGAAGGGCTTCCTCGAGTACGTGAAGGCGCAGTTCCCGCAGGTGCTCGACGGCATGCGCAGCAGCAAGGCGCTGTCCAAGGACGCCGAAGCGGATCTCAAGCGCGCCATCGAGCAGTACACGAAGAGCTTCGCGGCCTAAGGGGCGAACGCCACCATGGCCAAGGGCAGAGAACTCAAGGGGCGCATCAAGTCCGTCGAGAACACGCGCAAGATCACGCGCACGATGGAAATGGTGGCCACCTCCAAGATGAAGCGCGCGGCCGACCGCGTGAGTGCGGCGCGTCCCTACGCGCTCGCGCTCGGCGAGGTGCTGTCGCACGTGTACACGCCGGAGCTCGCGGAGCAGTTCCCGCTGCTCCGGCGTCCCGCGCAGATCAAGCGCGCGGCGCTCGTGGTGCTCACGGCCAATCGTGGTCTCTGCGGCGCGTTCAACACCAACCTGCTTCGTGAGTCGCGTGCGCGTCTCGCGGAGTGGGAAGGCAAGGGCGTGTCGGTCGAGCTCCACCTCGTGGGCCGCAAGGGCATCGGCTTCTTCAAGTATCTGGGGCGTGCCGCCGCGAGCAGCCGCTCCGACATCGGCGACCGTCCCACGTCGGCCGATGCGGCATCGCTCATCGACAGCCTCATGGCGCGCTACGCCGCCGGTGAGCTCGACGCGGTGTACATCACCTACGCCAAGTACAAGTCGGCACTGTCCACGCCGCCGGCCACGGAGCAGGTGCTGCCCGTGGTGGCGCCGTCGACTGCTGACAACGGCTCGGCCGCCGCGCGCGATTTCATTCTCGCGCCGTCGGCCCAGGACATTCTCGAAGCGTTGTTGCCACTCTATGTGCGCAACACCGTCTACCGCGCCCTCGTGGAAACGGCGGCCGGTGAACAGGGCGCGCGCCGGACGGCCATGAAGAACGCCACCGACAACGCGACCGAGATGCTGCAGCTCCTCAAGCGCACGTACAACTCGGCGCGCCAGGCGCAGATCACGCAGGAAATCGCCGAAATCGTCGGCGGTGCATCGGCACTGCAGGGCTGACGTTTACCATATCCAGCACGCACTCATGGCTACCACTGCTGCGCCGACCACTGTCGGCAAGATCGTTCAGGTCATCGGGCCCGTTATCGACGTGGCCTTCGAGAATGACCACCTGCCCGAGCTGTACAACGCCGTGCGCGTCGATGCCATCGCTCCCGACGGCTCGCGCATCAGCGTCACCGCCGAAGTGCAGCAGCACATCGGCCGCAACCAGGTGCGCGCCGTGGCCATGTCCAGCACGGACGGCATCACGCGCGGCATGGAAGTGATCGACACGGGCAGCTCCATCACCGTGCCCGTCGGCGCACCCGCGCTCGGCCGCATTCTCAACGTGCTCGGCGATCCGGTGGACGATGGCGCGCCCATCCCGGCCGACGCCGAGCGCTGGCCGATTCACCGCAAGCGCCCCGACTTCGTCAACCTCGAGCCCAAGACGGAAGTCTTCGAAACGGGCATCAAGGTCGTCGACCTCGTCGCCCCGTTCGTGAAGGGTGGCAAGATCGGTCTCTTCGGCGGCGCCGGTGTCGGCAAGACGGTCATCATCCAGGAGCTCATCAACAACGTCGCCAAGGGCCACGGCGGCAAGTCCGTGTTCTGCGGCGTGGGTGAGCGCACGCGTGAAGGCAACGACCTCTATCTCGAGTTCCAGGAAGCTGGCATTCTCGACAAGGTCGCGCTGATCTACGGGCAGATGAACGAGCCGCCGGGTGCGCGTCTGCGCGTGGCGCTCGCCGGTCTCACGGTCGCCGAGTACTTCCGCGACCAGGAGAACGCCGACGTGCTCGTGTTCGTCGACAACATCTTCCGCTTCACGCAGGCCGGTTCGGAAGTGTCGGCGCTCCTTGGCCGCATGCCCTCGGCCGTGGGGTACCAGCCCACGCTGGCCACGGAAATGGGTGAGTTGCAGGAGCGCATCACCTCCACGCGCAACGGTTCCATCACGTCGGTGCAGGCCATCTACGTGCCCGCCGACGACCTCACGGACCCGGCGCCGGCCACGGCCTTCGCGCACCTCGACGCCACGGTCGTGTTGAATCGCAAGATCACCGAGCTTGGCATCTACCCCGCCGTGGACCCGCTCGATTCCACGTCGCGCATTCTCGATGCGCAGTACATCGGCGAGCGGCACTACAACGCCGCCACCACCACGCAGCGCATCCTGCAGCGCTACAAGGAGCTCCAGGACATCATCGCCATCCTGGGCATGGACGAGCTCTCGGAAGACGACAAGAAGATCGTCGGTCGTGCGCGTCGTCTGCAGCGTTTCATGTCGCAGCCCTTCGCGGTGGCCGAGCAGTTCACGGGCATCCCCGGCAAGTACGTCAAGCTCGAAGAGACCATCTCCAGCTTCGAGCGTATCTGCGCCGGTGAGTTCGATCATCTCCCCGAGCAGGCCTTCTTCATGGCCGGCGGCGTGGAAGACGTGGTGGCCAACGCCAAGAAGCTCCAGGGCTGATTGTGAGCGACCTGCTGAAGGTGTCGGTGATTTCGCCCGAGCGTGTGCTGTACGAAGGCAGCGCGCGTGGCGTAATCGCACCGGCGTTCGACGGCGAGCTGGGCATTCTGCCCATGCACGCGCCGCTCATGACGCTGCTCGGGCAGGGCACGCTGCGGGTGGACACGGACAGTGGGGAGCAGCGTTTCACCGTGTCCGGTGGTTTCCTGCAAATCGTGGATGATCAGGTGCGTGTCGTGACGGAGCAGGCCAGCGCGGCCTGACACCCGTCGCAGCACACGGCAGCAATTCGCGCGGTCATGCCTTCGGGCGTGACCGCGCGTTGCGTTTGTCCGACCGTTGGTCACGGGCCATCACGGGGCAAAGCGCTACGCGGCGCAACGTCCCGTGCCAGTGCGCCGTAACGGGTATAGTCACCCCCACGGCGGTCTTCGTCGGACTCCCCAGCCGACAGGCCCGGCACGCCCCACGCCGTCCCCACCGAACATGTCTCTCCGCGTTGTCCTGCTCGGCCAGTTCGTCCCCGAGTTGCAGGCTCAGCTCACCGCGCTGACGTCCTCGATGGATTGGACGCTCGTCGCGAGCGCGAGCGATCAGTCGAGCGCGCGTCGTGTCCTCACCGCGCCGGTGCCGGATCTGGCGATCGTGAGTACCACGTTCACCGACGGCAGCGGCGTGGATTTCGTGCGCAATCTGCCGGCTGCCCAGCGACCCGTCTCGGTCATCGTGATTGGCACGCGCGACGAAGAAGCCGTGCAGGCCTTCGAAGTGCAGGCCACCGATTTTGTGCTCTGGCCCAGTGCCGCCGCGCGTCTGGGTGATGCGCTGACGCGGGCGCGTCAGCAGGTGCTGCAGCTTTCCTTGCTGCGCACGGCCGATGAACTGCAGCGGCTGATTGCCGAAGCGCAGGGCACGGGTGGCGTGGACCTTGGCAGCCTCTTTGGTGGGCGGCTCGCTGGCCTCGAAGGCGCGCATGGCGGCAGCAATGGCCATGCGGCCAATGCACACGGAAACGGGCACGGCAACGGCAATGGACATGGTGGTCAGCACGAGTCCGTTGGGGATGCCACACGTCGCCGTCGCACGTTGGGTGGACCGGCCACGGGTACGCTTATCGCTTCCGCGCCATGGCGCGGAGCCAAGCCGGTGGCCGCACCCGGCCGCAGCCCAAGTGGCGCAGAAGAATCGGTGCTCGACCTCTCGCGCGAAGACGGCGGCCGCGCCTCCGACCAGCCCCGTCCGCTGCGCGTGCTGGTGCGCGAAGGGCGACGGACCCGCTTTGTGCCGCTGGCCGAAGTGGATTGGTTCGAGGCCGACGGCAACTATATCCGCGTGCACAGCAGCGGCGAGCGCTATCGCACGCGTGGCACCATCACGGCCATTGAGTCGGCGCTCGATCCGCGGCAGTTCGTGCGCATTCACCGTCGTGTGGTGGTGAACATGGACCGGGTGCGGGAAATGAGTCCGCTGCCGGGTGGCGACGGGCTGCTGGTGCTCGGAGACGGGTCGACGCTGCGGCTGTCGCGGACGTACCGGGCGCGGGTGCGCTGAGGCTTCGCGAGGGCTTCTGGTTGGCCGCAGGGAAACAGAAGGTGTGAGGATCGGAGGATCCGAGGACAGGAGGGGCGGGCGTCGAGGGCTCTGGCAAGCGAGAGCCCTCGACGCCCGCTCTCTTATCCCCGGATCCTCCGATCCTCACACCTTCTGTTCAAACCAAGCCAGAGGAGTGACGGGAAACGCTGTTACACTGTTTCCCCCATCGCACGGCCACTGGGGACAGTCTGTTGGTCCCATACCGGACTCGCGTGACGATTGACACCAAATCTCAGCGATATAGGTTAGGCTGCTGCTCCATTTTCCGATTCCAGCTCAGTCCGGCGGAATCGGCGTTTTTCCTGCCCGTCCATCTCACCACGCCCCTCGGCACGGCATGGCGCGCCTGTCGCGACGTCCGCTGCGGTTTCACCTCATAGACCGACATTCGACCGCGGTGTGCCACGCACCCGGTCTTCGCTTCACCAATTCAGTACCAGCCCGGGACCAAAAGGTTTCCGGTCGGTCCTGACTTGGCGTTTCAGGCGTTTCGGCCCCGCATTCCCGGTGGTCGAGGCGTTGTACCGTGGCACTACCCTCCCGGAGGAGCAGATGAGGTTACTCGGACGTCGTCGGTGGCTGTTTGCGACGGTCCTCGGCGTGGCGCTGGCCGCCCCGATCACCGCCGCAAAGGCCCAGACCGGCAAGATCACCGGTGTGGTAACCGACACGGAGACCGGCAAGCCGGTGGAAGGCGCTGCGGTCGTGGTTCAGGGCACCACCTTGGGTGCCAACACCAATTCCGCGGGTCGCTACTTCATCATCCAGGTCCCACCCGGCACCTACACGGTGCAGGCTCGGCGCCTGGGTTATCAGAGCGTCAACGCCACCAACGTGGTGGTCACGATCGACCAGACCACCGAGCAGAACTTCAAGCTCCGCTCCTCCAACCAGACCCTCGCGGCCGTCACGGTACAGGCCGAGGAAGTGCCGCTGGTGCAGCGTGGCCAGGTGGGCTCGCAGTCGGTCATCACGGCCGACCAGATCCAGTCCCTGCCCGTGACCACCATTGCCGGCGTGCTGGCCCTGCAGCAGGGCTTCACGCAGGTGCCGGACAACACCAACATCGTGTCGCTGGCCGAAGAGCAGCGTTCCACCACACCGGCCATTCGTGTGCGTGGTTCGCGTGGTGGCTCCACGCTGTCCATGGTTGACGGTATCCCCATCAACAACCCGCTGTTCGGCAACGACGCCGTCTCGGTGAACGGCCTCGCCGTGCAGCAGACGGTGTTCCAGCGCGGCCACATGGACCCCATGTACGGCAATGCGCTCTCGGGCGTGATCAACAACGCGCTCCGTGAGGGTGGCTCCGAGGTGTCGGGTTCCATCGACTACCGCAACTCGGGTCTCACGGGCCGGCTGTTCAATTCGCCGCAGGACATCGTCAACAACAACCAGCTCATTCGCGGCTATCTCTCGGGTCCGGTGCCGGGCACGGGCAGCAAGCTGCGCTACGCCGTGTCCGGCCAGGTCAACAGCCAGGCTGCGCGCGCGCTGCAGTTCGACAACGACGTGTTCACGGTCAACAACCCGAACAACGCCTTCGGTGGCATTGTGACGGACAATGTGCTGCTGCCGCAGAACCGCGATCTCGCGGCCGGCTGGCAGGGCTTTGGCGTGTCGCAGAACACCAACTTCGTGGGCAAGCTCACCTGGCTGGCCACGGACAACACGACGCTCAAGTTCACGGCCGTCACGGGTGAGCGTACGCGCCGCAACTACGACCGCCGCTACTACTACCAGTACCGCGGCGATCCGTTGGCCCTCGTGAACAACCGCGCCGACTCGCTGTTCGTGCTGAGCGACGCCGGCAACCGTCAGTCGCGGGACATGATCCAGCCCGCCGTGCGTGACCAGGGCAACGTGTATGTGGGCACGTTCTCGCAGCGCTTCGGTCGCTCCAATCTCGACATTCGTGTGGCGCAGACGAGCTTTGAGCGCCTCACCTGCCCCGTGTTCCAGGGCACCTGCATTCCGGGCCCGTTCTTCCGGCAGAACTTCAGCCAGAACTTCCTGAGCCCCTCGCCCACGGTGGCCGGTGGTGACCGTGTGCCCTACGGCGGCATTGCCGACGGCACCTACGGCGGTGAGGAGTACACCTCGCGCACCGTGCGTGTGGACTTCAAGTCGCAGATCACCGATCACAACGAACTCGGTGTGGGCGTGCAGTACATCGGCCACGATCTCCGCTACAACGATCTGCTGGCCTTCGGTACCAACTCGGGCATCCAGCCCACCACCACGCAGATCTACCGCGCCAAGCCCTACGAGGCCGCGGCGTACGTACAGAGCAAGATCGAGTACGACTTCATCACCATCCAGCTTGGCGGTCGCTTCGACTACGGCGTGGCGCGCGGCCGCGGCTTCACCGATCCGTTTGATCCGTCCAACGGCACCACGGCCCGTCAGGTCTGCGACGGCGCCACGGTGGGTGGCCAGCGTCTGGTCAATGCCCAGGGCCAGCCCTATGGCGTGAACGGCTGTCTGTCCAGCACCATCGATCGCAATACGCAGCGCCCGGTGCTTCTCGACAGCGCCACGCGTATCGCGCAGCTCGACGACTTCAGCGAGGCCAAGGCCCGCACGGCCTTCTCGCCGCGTGTGGGTGTGAGCTTCCCGCTCACCGAGCGCTCGCAGGTGTTCTTCAACGCCGGCCGCTACACCATGGTGCCGCTCTACGGCAACGTGTACCGCAACACGGGTATCGGCACCGTGGCCGGTGTGGACGCTTACTGCGCGGCCAACCAGGTGAAGCCGGGCAGCACCGAGTGCGTGCCCAACATCCAGGCCAACAACCCGGGCTTTGCCGGCAACCCCAACCTGCTGCTCGAGCAGGCCAAGCAGTACGAAGTGGGTTACTCGGCCGAACTGAGCCGCGACTACGGCATCCAGGTGGCGGTGTTCAACCGCTCCGAGACCGGCCTCTCGGGCATCCGCCCCAGCCGCGCCGTACAGGACATCGGCTCCACCTACGACGGCGCCTCGCCCTTCTATCAGGTGCTGGTGAACGGTGACTTCCTGACCTCGCGTGGTCTCGAAATCCAGTTCAACCGTCGTCTGCGCAACCGCTGGGGCTACGACATCAACTATGGCCTCTCGCGCGCCACGACCAACTCGCGGCCGCCCGAGCGCGCCAACGAAGTGGGTCGTCGCGAAGCGGCCAGCCGTCAGCAGCTCTATGAGGCCGTGGCCGACGTGAACCAGCCGCAGCGTCTCAACGTGCAGATGTTCTTCCAGGTGCGTGACGACATTCCACAGCTGCCGTTCGACTTGGGTCGCCTGACCAAGAACTCGCGTCTCACGGTCACTTACCAGGTGGCGTCGGGCTTCCCGTACACGCCCATTCGTGGTGATGCCTTCGGTCTCCAGGCAGCCGCCAACGTGACCGACATCAACTCGGGCAGCATGCCCGCCACGCAGGACCTGAGCGCCTTCATCAACAAGCAGTTCCGGCTGGGCAACATGGCCTACTCGGCCTTTCTCCAGATGAACAACCTGCTGGACCGCCGCAACTGCGTGCAGGTGTTCGTGAACAACGGTACGTGCGATGCCGGTCTGCGTGACTTCACGAACCGCAGCGTCGGCAACACGGGTGACGCCTCCACGTCCACGGCCTTCGACCAGCCCGAATTCATTGGCGCGCGTCGCAGCATCGCGGCCGGCATCACCATCACCTTCTGAGTCCCGATAACGACATGCCCAACGTTTCCAATACGGCGGCTTTCGGCCGCCGGGCGTGGCGTGCCAGCCTGATGGCGGCCGGTGCGGCCCTCGCCGGCCTCGTGCCGGCGCAGGTGTCCGCCCAGCTCTTCACCCGCCCGGCCACGCCCGTTACCCACCTCGACAGCCTGCGCGCCGACGGCAGCATCAAGCGGGTGCCGCTTGCGCCGCCCGGTTCCGGTTTCAATCTGTTCGCGGCTGAAGACATCGCCGTGGGTACCTTCCGCAGCACAGGTGGCCTGCGTGGCGGTTTTGCCAATCAGGGTGGTCCCGTGCCGTACAATCAGGGTGGCGGCGTGATTGCCACGCACTGGATGGGCGGCAACGGTGGCTACGTGTTCTTCGAGCAGGGTTTTGTCATGGCGGCCGGTCGCAGCGCCTACAACAAGATCCTTGCGGCCAACCCGGCCATCCGCTTCATGCGCGGCGCGCAGGGCTACACCTTCCACTTCTGGAACACGGCCACGCCGCCGGATACGCGCCGCATCGGCGCCGCCGACGGTCAGTTCGGACAGATCTTCGCTGGCGTGACGGGTGCAGCGGACGGCTCGTGCCGTGACGACGTGCAGTCGGCGGGTGCGAACTGGGGTTCGCAGACCCTGGTCGCCATGAAGGACTGCCCGGTGACCTGGCCGAGTGCCGGGTTTGGTGGCAAGCGGGTCATTCCGGACACCGTGTGGCGCAACACCTTTGCGGCCAACCCGACGGCCTTCCGCTGGGATGACTGGAAGATCCCCGCCTCGCGTCAGTCGCAGGACTTCCTTGGCACGCAGAGTCTGTTCGGCTACATGTCGGACTACTACCGCGAGCAGCGTCTGCGTTACGGCAACGTGGTGCCCGGTCAGTCCGGCGCGCCGCAGGTGGACGGCTTCCCCCTCGGCATCTGGATGCGTGTCGATGGCTGGCAGTTCGGTGCGCCGGCCACGCGTAACGCGCAGTTCTATCAGGTCACGATGGTGAACAAGTCGGCCGAAGTGTACGGCGTGCCCATCGACTACGACTCGCTGTACTTCGGCCTTGGCCCGGGCTTCCTCATGGGTGGCGCCGGCCAGTACGCCTATCCGTACGTGGACATCAAGAACAGCACCATCTACTACACGAAGTCCAACACGTCCGGCAACTGCAGCGCGACCTACCCGCGGCGCTACGAGAACACCACCTTCAGCGGCTGCCTCTCCACCGCCGACCGTTTTGGCCGTGGTGTGTACGCGGCGACGTGGCTCAAGTCGCCCCTCGGTGATTTCCGCAACAAGCTCTTCACCAATCCGGAGAGCCCGTACTACGCGCCGAATCACCCCAATCGTGGTGACACCATCATGGTGAACCACATGCATGCCAACCAGTTCGGCTTCCTGTCGCAGAACTGGACGCGCTCCAGCCGCGCCGGATTTGGCATGCTCTCGTCCAAGGAGGACGATTTCCTCGATGGCCGACTGGCCACCGATTTTGCGGTCAACGACTTCCTCTACATGTTCCGCCCGGAAGACTGGAGCGGCTCGCTGCCGACCACGCTGGCGGACACCAAGTACCCCAAGTTTGCGCCGTCCGGCACCATCAATCCCAAGACCGGCCAGCCATTTGGCGACTGGGACTACAACAAGGACGGCGTACCCGACACCATCTCCATGCAGGGCTGCGGACGTCAGGGCTGCGCGGACATCTACTCGGACACCGTGGCCGGTGGTTATGACAACCGCTTGGGCAATATCGGCAACACGGTGAGCGCGGGCCCGTTCGCACTGCGCGCCAACGATACCACGCAGTTCCTCTGGGCCTTCTCCTGGACGCCGGACTCGCTGTCCATGCGCCAGAACATCGAAGGCATCATCGCGTCGTATCTCGGCAACTACGACGGCCCCGAGCCCTACAGTGTGGCCAGTGGCCGCATTGCCGGCACCGCCGGCTCGGCCATCAATTACACGGTGTCGTCGGCGGCGCTGATCGACTCCACCATCGGTTCCGATGCCGTGGCCACCACCGGTGCGCAAATCACGCTGCGTTTCCCGCAGATCAACCCGGTGGACCCGTACTTCCTCCGTCTGCTCAACCGCATCCGCCAGGACTCGGCGGCCGGTGACGCCAACGTGCGCCGCATCCTGCGTTACAACCCGGGCCTGTTGCAGCGCCTGTTTGACCGCGCCAACGACAACCTGGCGGCGGTGTACGTGTTCAAGTCCTGCGACAACGGGCAGTCTTTCACGCAGACCTCGGGCAACTCCGCGACCTGTACCGCGGCGCCTACGCGCTCGGTGGACAATGGCGTGAATCCCTTCCCGTGGCGCCCGCTCACAACGAGCAACTACACCAACGGTATTCCGCAAACAGCGACGTATACTGAAACGGTGCAGGCTGGTCGCAACTACATCTACTCGTTCGTCACGCGTTCGCGTGGTTTCGCGGACTTCCGCATCGTGGACACTTCGGCCACCGGTGGCTTTACGGTTACCGATCTCACCACCGCGCTGCGCATCCCCACCGACACCATCAACTCGGCCCTGTCCATCAGCGGTCCGAGCGTGGTGAACGTGTACATGCCCATCAGCGACGTGGCCGGCAAGTCGTACGCGACCATCGACACGGCCACGCTGGGTGGTACGGCCACGCAGCAGGTGGCCTTCAGTGCGGTGAACAACAACATCACCGGCAACACGAAGATGTACTTCGGTAACCGGTTCATCGTGCGCAAGACCATCGACACGCTGACCAGTGCGGCCACCACGCAGGTAGTTGCGCAGTGGGTGCTGCCGCGTGCGGCGGCGTCGCCCACGGCCACCCCGGTGGCCAACTTCGTGGCCTCCGAGCGCACCTTCCAGGGCAACCTGAACATTCCGGCGCGTGTCGGTACGGCGGAGGTTGCGGGCACCTTCCGCAGCATCTCGGGCTCGTCCCGCGTGTTCGTGGATACGCTCACCTCACCCACGGGCCGCCCGGGCTTCCTGCTTGTGGATGGTCAGAACCGTCCCATCATCGTCACCAACGATGCCTATGGCACGGGTGGTACGCCGTCGCTGGCGGCCAGCATGCAGAACGCGCCCAACTACCAGGGCTTCGTGGTGCAGCTGCGCGACTCGGCCAGCGCCAACGGCTTCCGACTCATTCCGAGCCAGCTGAATCCGCTCACGGGCGCGGCGCGCGAGTTCAACTTCACGGTGCGCGGTGAGGGCGATACGCTCACGGCGAACGCGCGGCAGTTCACGCCGTTTGTCGGCGCCATCACCGGTGCCAACCGGCCGGTGCGTGGCGGTCGCTACGAGATCACTTGGCAGACCGACCCCTGGGGACCGCGGGCGCCGTTCCGTCTCGACCCGGTCACCGATCTGCAGGGCACGGTGAGCGCGTCGCTGGCGGATGCCACGGCGCGTGCCACGAACGTCTCCAGCACGGCTGCGGCCGACGCGGCGCTGGTGGGCCGCACGCTGCGCCGGGCGCGGGTGCCGTTCACGGTGAGCTTCACCAGCAGTGAAGGCCAGACCTACCCGGTGCGCGTCGCGGCCCTGCCGCGTCCGGCGGCCACGGGCAACACGCGACTCCTGGGTTCCGGCAATGACACGGTGCGTGTGGCCGTGCCCGACTCGGTGTGGCTGCCTGGTGACACGCTGGTGCTGCTGCACAGCATCGAGCGCGACTCCACGGTTGGCACGGGAGCGACGGCCTTCGTGGTCGTGGGTCCTCGCACCATCGATGGCGCCACGGTCAATGCACCAATCGCCATCCAGAAGGACTCCGTTGGTGCCCGCATCGCGGTTAACTGCGCGACGACGGGCCTCAGCCGACCGGCCGCCGACGTCGTGACCTGCAACCCGCTGGTGCTGCTCTCGCGTGGCGCCACGACGCCGGGCAACCAGACCAGCGAAACCCTCGCCGGTGGCTATCTGCCCATGCAGCCGGGTTGGAAGCAGGTGTTTGAACTGACCCGTACGCTCGACCCGCGCTCGGTCATCCGCTTCACGGCCACGCCGTTCTCCACCGCCAACGCGGTGACCAAGGACGAGCTCCGCCGCGTGAGTGTGGTGCCCAATCCGTACCTCGTGCGGTCGAACAACGACCTCATGGGTACTTCGGACCGCAACACCACGCCGCAGATCCACTTCATCGGCGTGCCGCCCGAAGGCACCATTCGCATCTACTCGGTCTCCGGCCAGTTCCTCCAGGAACTCAAGTGGACGGCGTCGGACTTGCAGCTCAGCGGCAACGACCGACCCAACGGTGACCTGGCCTACAACCTGCGCACCCGTGAGGGTCTCGAACTGGCCTCCGGTCTCTACCTGTACGTCCTCGAGGCCACGGGCCCGCAGGGCGGCAATCAGGTGCAGCGCGGCAAGTTCGTGATCTTCCGCTAACGGAGCGTCGATGCACACCACTCGCATGATCAAGGCGCTCGGCGCCCTCTCCTTCCTTCTGGGCGCTCAGCTGAGCGCCCAGGGGCCGGGAGGCATACTTCCCACGCCGCAGGACACACCCAATCGTCAGGGTACCCGCGGCGCCAACTTCCTCCACATCGGCATCGGCGCCCGCGGCGGCGCCATGGCCGGCTCGGTGGGCTCCACCATTGCCGGCCCCACGGCCTGGTACTGGAACCCGGCCGGTGCGGCCACGTCGGAAGGGTTTGATCTCACGGCCGGTCGCCAGAACCTCTACGGTGATCTCGGCCTCGGGCAGACCTACGCGGCCGCTTCCATTCCGCTCATCGGCGGTGTGGTGGGCCTGAGCCTCAACACGCTCAACTCGGGCAACATGCTCCGCACCACGGAGCAGAACCCGTTTGGCGAGCGTCTTGGCGGATCGAGTTTCTCCTGGACGTCCACGGCGCTCTCCATCGGATACGCCAAGCGCATCACCGACCGTCTGTCGGTCGGCTTCCAGGGCAAGTACATCACCGAAGGCATCACCGACGTGAGCACCAGCTGGGTGGCCTTCGACGTGGGCACGCAGTTCAACACGGGTCTCTACGGCCTCGTGCTGGGTGGTGCCATCCAGAACGTGGGTGGCCAGTCGCGCGCCGACGGTGCGTTGCTGACCCGCTTCATCCAGACCGGTGACGGCACGCAGATTCGCGAAAACCGCCGCGTGGCGTTCTATACGGCGCAGACGGAAATCCCGGTGGAATTCCGTCTCTCGGTGGGCTCGGACCTCCTGGGCACGAGCAACTCACTGTTCGGTGGCGCCGGTGGCAAGCATCTGCTCAACGCGGAAGTCTCCATCAGCGACGCGACCGACTACTCCACGCAGTATGGCCTGGGCGTTGAGTACGGCTTCCGCAATACCGTGTTCCTGCGCGGCGGCAAGCGCTTCTACAACGACGATCGCTGGGTGGGCGGCAGCGCCGCTACCTACGGCATGGCTGGTGGCTTCGGTCTGCGTGTGCCGCTCAAGGGTCGTGCGCTCAAGTTCGACTACTCCTTCCAGAACGCCGGCGCGCTGCAGAACATCCAGATCTTCTCCCTCGAGGTGACGCGATGAAGCGGCCGCTCCTTGCTCTCGCCATGCTGGCCCTCGGGGCCGGCGTGGCCGGGGCCGGTGTGGCCGGCGCCCAGGTCACGCCCAAGCGCTTCGCCGTGGTCACGCGTCTTGGGGCCATTTCCCCGGAAAAGGCCGCCAGTCAGGAAACGGCGGGTGTGATCGGCCTTGATGCCGAGTACGCCTTCAACAAGTACTTCGGCCTTGGCACCGCGCTCGACATCGGGCGCGGCAACACGCGCCGCGAAGACTTCGTGCAGCGTCTGCGCTTCGGCAATCCGGCGGTGGCTGGTGGCGACACCATCTACTACCAGCAGCTCGGTCAGCCGGTCAACACGCTCAACCTCACCCTGTTCGGTTCACTGCGCGTTCCCGGCAAGGTGTCGCCGTACGCGGTGGGTGGCGTGGGTTCCTACGTGCTCATCATGGACGCGCTGGCCAACGGCTCCACGCGCTACATGAGCGGCATGTCCCTCACCGGCGGCGCCGGCGTGAACATCAAGTTCAGCGAACAATACGGCATCCAGTTTGACGTGCGGGCGCTGCAGTTCCAGAACTTCGAGCGCGCCAAGCTCGATCCTTCGGATGGCCGCTTCCCGAACAACTGGTTCCCGGAAGATCTGCCCACACCGCCGGCGGCCAAGAACTCGGTGCTCAACACGACCTTCACCCTCGGATTCCGGTACGTGCCGGGGGCGGGCAACTGATCGATGACGACCACGCACAAGATTCTCCTCGGTCTCGCATCGGCGGCCGTACTCGCCGCCTGTGAAGACACCCGATCGGTCACCACGGCACCCGGTGGCGGTTTCGGCTACGGCGTCACGCTGGGCAAGCCCGCTGCCGCGAACGTGCCGCGCGGCAGCATCCGCTTCCCGGTCGCAGGCCGCTTGGCGTCGGCCAATCCGGCCAACGACTCCATTGTCGTGGAACTGCTCACGGCGGACACACTGGCCGCTGGCGCGCAGTACGTGGTGTGGGCGGCCAACGACTCGGCCACGCGCTTCGTGCGTCTCACGGGCACGCTCACGGTGACCCGTACGGACACGACACAGAACCAGGCGGGTGACCTGGTGTTCAGCACCAGCACCACCACACGCAACAGCGTGAACGGTTGGGGGGTGGGCGGACCAAACGTCCGCGTCCGATTCCGCGCCTTCCGCGCCGGACAGGCTGGTCTGGCCAACACGGACTCGATCGGTCAGATCATCGTGTCCACGGAAACCGGCACGGTGGGCACGGCGCCTGGCGTCATCCGCAGCGTATGGGGGCGTTTCTCCGAAGCCGCCTCCAGCGTGACGGCCATCCGCTTTGGCACCTGGGGGCGCAGTCTGGCGCAGCAGCGCCTTTTCACGCTGAGCGGTGCATCGCCGGGCTTCGTCGCCAATCCCACCATCACGCCGCGCGGTCGCGTGGAGTTGCGTGAGGGTGTGGTGGTGGCCATCGACTCCAACTACTTCCGTCCGCCGGTGGGCTACTATTACGCCATGTTTGCGGTGAAGGTGGATTCGCTGTCCAACCGTCCCATCGACACGCTGTATCTTGGCGTGCGGACGGGGCCGGCGCCGGAGCGCGCGTCGATGTTCGATGCGGACTCCGATGCGTCGCTGTCCATCAACGATGTCATCTTCGCCATGAACCAGCGGGTGAAGCTCGACACGATCTCCGGTGCCTCGGGTACGCTTGGCCCGTCCGAGCGTCCGCTCAAGGAGTTCGGCTTCATCAACGTGACGCTGCAGAGCAAGGCGGCGCCGCAGGGCGTGATGGGGTCGGGGATCATCATGCAGGCTGCGTTGCCGCCGAGCATTCGCGGGCGGTAAGGCGCGGTTGGGTAACGAGGAACGGCCCGGATGCGATGAGTGTCCGGGCCGTTTTCCTTTGTTGTGATTGGGGCCTTCGAACCACAGTCGCCATCCACTGCTGTGCGCTCTGGGCTGTGGGCTATGGGTGTGAGTGGATCGAGGGCGAGATCACGCGATCCATGGCACCGGTGTCTGACTACTGCGCCGAGATGTCGTGGATCGCGTGATGCATGACGCCAAACCACCCACACTCATAGCCCACAGCCCAGAGCGCAAAGCAGTGGATCGCCGCCGCTGTTGAACGACCTATTTCTGCTCCACCCGAATCATCTCCTGCCTCCCCCGATCCCCCACCCACATCTTCCCGTTCAAATTTCGCACCAACGTCGCGAACGGAAACTGCCGACTCGAATCAATGATCCGCGGCTCGGGACTGAGCGCAATCCGATAGACCCCATCCACGCCACCTGCGGCATACAGCGTGTCGCCCAGGAACTCCACGTCGAACACAAAACGCGGCTCGCCCACCATGCGCAGCGGGCTGATGACGCCGCCGCCCTGTGTGGCGCTTAGTGACGCCCGCGGATACACGAGCAAGCCCGCATCGCCCAGAGCGATGGCGAGATAGTTGCTCCCCACTGCCACCCGGCGTGCGCCGGGCGGTATGCTCAGCGCATCGCCGCTGCGCAGTCCCTGTTCGGTGACGGTGATGGCGGTGAGTGACGAATCGGTCGTGGCCCACCAATGGTTGGCACGAGCGTCCCAGATGAGTGAATTCACCGGCAGTGGTGTGACAAGCGTGTCGGTCACCGCGCTTTGCCCCTCGCGCATGAGTCGCAGCGTGCTGCCCGATGCACTCAGCACCGCGCTGCCGTCGCTGGCCAACGCCGACACGGCGCCATCACTGACCCGCCGCGCCGGTCCGGTCAGCAGCGGGGTTTCGAACAGCGCCGTGCCCGTGCCAAGTACAATGGCCGAGCGTGAAGGCAGCAGCGCCACCTGACGAATGGCGCGCAAACCGGCCGCACGGCGCGCCGTGGCCGCAGGCTTGGCCAGCCGCGTGTTGAGCACCTGCACGCCGCTGTCGCTCGCTACGACGAACAGGGAGTCTGCGGCTTCGGCCCAGTTGGGTGGCGAGAGCAGCGGCGCCGCCAGCGTGCTGAACTCCACCGTGTTGCCTTCGCGCGGTGTGAGCGCGATGCGTTGGGTCTCGAGCTCACGGGCCAGAAACAGTCCCGCAATGGCCCCGGTAATGGTGAGATAGGGCAGCGCGCAGTCGAGTGGCTCGCAATTGCTGCCGCGCTGTCCGCCCTCACTTACCGCCCAGTACCCCATGGCCAATCCGGCACCGGTCGCGGCACCAAGCACCGTGTACTTGGCCAGGCGCGAACCGGACACCTTGCCCATGCTGGTGCGGGTCGCGATCTCACTGCGTTGCAAGCCCGACGGTGCGTCCTGCGCAGGCAGTGCCGTCAAGCCAGTCGACAGGGCGAGCAGGGCGCCCGCCATGGCCAAGGTGGCGCGCGGCGCATTGCGCTGGGTCGCAGCGCTGCGAGCGGCCACAACGGGGGAGGGAAGGCGGCAGGACATACTCATGACCTCATGGGCGGGCAATGGAAAATTCGCGTTGGGATGACGTGGTCCGTCCACTGACCTGGTCGGTCACGTTCACGGTCAGTCGATACCGTCCCGACGGAGAGGTACCAAGACCGAGCGTCAGGAGTTCCGGCAGACGGCGACGGTTCTCCGGCGTGGCCGGTGCCTCACGGGAAAAGCGCAGGGCCAGCTTGTCCTCGCCCACCGCCGAGAATCCCACCAGGTCAGCCACGCCGCCAAAGAAACGCGCCATGGGGTCGCGGCCGCGATCGATCGACAGCACCGTGACCTGCACCTCGATCTCATAGCGCAGGCGCTGCTCGGCGTTGGACGCGAGGCCGTAGAGCTCCCAGTACAGGCTGAAGGTATCGCGCGGTGCGATGCTGAGCGCACCGAGCGGTTGCACACCCATCTCGTTCCAGCGCGCCGTACGCGACGCGGCGCTGGCCGTGTTGGTCAAACGCCGCGCGAGCATCAAGTCGCTGGACACCAGCGTCCGGGCCAGCATGGCCGAGTCACTGCGCAGTGCCGGCAAGTCGGCCTGCGCACGTGCGCCAGCCACGTCGAGATCCGTATCCACCGCTTCGAGTCGCAGTCGCGTATCGCGCGCCGGGACGTGTAAGGTCCACTGCCTATACAGCGGTGTCGTGGCGGGTATCTGCACTCGTGCGCTGGTTTGCGAGGTCATGCGCAGCATGCCTGGCGGTCCGCTGCGCAGTTGCAATGACAGCAGGCCCACATCCACGGGGGCGTCGGCATAGAGCCGTTCAATGGGCACGTCACCGGCAATCACCACTTCCATGCTGTCGGGACGCGCGCCGGCAAAGCGCGTCACCTGCACGGGAATGCTGTCGGTGCGCGTGGCCAACGCCAGGTTCTCGAGCGCGAACGGGTTCACTTCGCGTTGCGCCTCGGCGTGGTCGCGATAGTTGCCCGCGAAGTAAGCGTAGTTGAAGGCGGGCGGTCCCGTGAAGACGAAGTCCAACTTTGCACGCGGGTAATGCCACACCGTCATGACGCGGCCCAGCGCATCGCGCGCGTCGATGTTGACCTGCGGCGAGAAGGTGGCAATGACGGGTGGCTCGCCATACCGCGCGAGAATGAGCGCACGATCGGTGCGCCAACCGGACTGCCTGGTGTCCTCGTCGGTGTAGTGCAGGTCGGCGTAGGCCATGCGCGAGAGAAACTCGAGTCGCGCTTCATTTTCCGGGGTGGCCAGCAGCGGGTCGGCGGCCTCCCAGTATGCGCTATCGGTTCGCGCCCGCTCGTCGGGCGGCAGTCCGGCCACACGCACGGAATCGCCCTTGCGCACAATGCGTCCGAGATCGAGAAACTCGCTGCGCTCGGCCGGCAACATGCGCGCGATGGCCAACGTGAAGTGACTGTCGGCTTCGGCCAGTCTGTTCAGTCGAAAGGCCGCGAGGCCGGCCGCCATGTAGGCCCGATAGCTCGCCGCCACGGCGCCCGTCGGATGCAATTGCAACGTACTGCGCACCAGCGCCAGCATTTCGTCATAACGCCTCTGATCGTAGAGCAGATCGAGCAGCGCCGTGAGGCTGCGCAGATCATCCGCGCTGAAGCGCAGCGCCTGCCGGAAATACTCTTCGGCCTCGTAGCGATCGGTGTTGCCGGCGTCCTGAATGGGAATGGACAGTTGCTCAAGAAACTCGCGCGTGTAGTTGGGCAGCACGAGTGCCTGCAGCGGGTCGAAAATGTTGGGTCCCGTGTACAGGCGCCGGTCGCGCCCGGTGAGGTAGCGACGGCGCTTCACCTCACCCAGCTCACGATTGGCCTCCACGACTGAGGCGGTGTCTCCGGAGGCCGCGGCAATGCCAAGGGCGCGTTTGAACAGCCGCTCGGCCTGCACGCGCTGAAGCGGCGAGCGCAGCAGCAGCCGCGCCAAGGCCAGCTGATAGCGCGGGTTGCTGCCGTCGAGATCCGCCGCGCGATTGAGCAGCCGGGCTGCAATGAAGCGTTCGGGCGCATCGCTGAAATTGAGACTGGCCTTCTGCATGAGCAGCAGGCCGCGCCAATACAGCGCCTCCGTGTCGCGCGGCGATTGATCGGTCGCGCGTTCGAGCAGATCGAGGGCCGTTGCCGTGTCACCGCGATCGGCCAGGGCCCGCGCGTCTCGTACCAGTGCTTCGGTGGGACGGGGCGCACGCGGGTTCGCGATCAGGGCGGCAGAACGCGTGGTGTCCTGCGCGATGAGGCCGGAGGGCCAGCCACTCAGGCCCAGCAGGCCGATGGCGGCTGCCAACCGCACGAGGGCGGTGGCATGAAAGGGGAGAAACACTCCTGAAAGTTAGTGCGCATTCGTGATTCCGGACACGGTGTATGTGACGAATGGGCATGGAACCGGGGGGGAGTGATCACGTAGAATGCGCAGGGAGCGCGCCGACCGGCGCGTCCTGACCGCTTCACGCAAGGAGACTTCATGACGGACTTATCGCGCCGCGTGTTCGCGCGGGTATTGGCTGGTATCGCCACGATGACCACCATGACGGCGGCGCCTCTCGCGGCGCAGGCCTGGAACTACCCGGCCATGCAGGTGCTGAGCGCCAGTGAACGCGACTATTCTGCGGCGCTGGTTGGCGGCGCGGGTACCACCATGCTGTTTCAGTGGCGCGAGGGTGCGGGCCGCGGCTTGCACTTCCAGCTGGATGCCGGTCTGGCCGACCCCAAGGGCCGTCAGGACGTGTTGTTGTTTGTCGGCGGCGGGCTGGGTAAGGAGCTGGCGCGTGCACGCGGTGACCAGCCGTTGGACGTATTGCTCACGGCCTCAGCGGGTCTCGCCTTCGGCGACAACGCCCAGTACTTCCGTGTCCCGTTTGGCGTGAGCGTGGGACACACCTTTGCGCTCGAAGAGGGCATGTCGCTCACGCCCTTTGTGCATCCGCGACTTGCGCTCGACGCCTGCGGGTCCTGCCGTCACGATGACGACAGCGACGTGAGTGCGAGCCTGAGCTTTGACCTCGGCGTGAACTGGCAGGTCAATCGCCACTTTGCCCTGCGGGTCGCGGGTGCCTTCAGCGGCAGCCGCATCGTGGGCAGCGATGAAACGCTGGCGGTGGGCTTCACCTGGACGCCGGCGGGCTTGCGGCGCTAGCACCGGCAACTCACTACCTGCGACCCGGCACTGACTCCTGCGAGGAGTTGGTGCCGGGTTTGTTGTTTCAGGGGGCCAGTGGTTCGGGGCGGGACCGCATTCCACTTATGAGACATTAATCATTAGCGACGCATATACGCGATGGGACGAAACGCTCCTGCGGTGGACGAACCGCGCCTCGCGAGTCGGGATTGAAATCTGGTGACGCGATCGGTACTCTTGCTGTTCTTGAGTTCGGGACAATTGGTGCGACGGGCGGTTTTGGTCCCCGGCGCGCCGGTCATCCCATCCCACCGATAGTTCCTCCCGCCTCCAGTCCGTTCATCCCCCGGTGTTCCGTGGGACGAGCTGCGCGTCATCCGCTGCGGCTCGTCCGGTCCCTCCGGGTTCTGTTGGTCCCGCCACCTTCCTCCACGGGTGTCGGGCTCCTCACCCGGCTCAACGTCCCAACCTCCACCACGGGACTTGGGCCGGGTGCGCGGGTGCCGCACGGTTGTGCGGTGCCCGCGGGTTTCTCTCCCCCGTTTCCGGCACTTTTTTGGCCGAGGGCTGAGCATGTCGAGACTGATGCGGTGGCTGTACCGGGTCCCAGTGGCCGCGGCCCTGTTGATTGTGCCCCAGGTGGCACAGGCACAGGGACCGGCGGTGATCACGGGCGTCGTGAAGAGCGAGTTCGGCGATCCACTGGAGAACGCCAACGTCTACATCGTGGAACTGGCCATCTCCGTGGGCACAAACGCCGCGGGGCGCTACACGATCAACATTCCGGCCGACCGCGTGCGCGGGCAGGCGGTGCAGCTCCGGGCCCGGGCCATCGGCTACAAGGCCGACATCAAGCCGCTCACGCTGCGGGCGGGCAATCAGACCTTTGATTTTTCGCTGCAGAAGGACGTCAACCGCCTGCAGGAAGTGGTCACCACGGGTGTGACCGGTGCCACGGAGCAGAAGAAGCTGGCCTTCTCGGTGGCGCAGGTGAGTGAGAAGGACATGCCGGTGCCGGGTGCCAACCCGCTCGCGCAGCTCCAGGGCAAGGTGGCCGGTGCGAACATCGTGTCCAACTCGGGTCGCCCGGGTACGGCGCCGGCCATCATCCTGCGTGGTCCCCAGTCCATCAACGCCACGGGCCGCGGCCAGGATCCGCTCTACATCATCGACGGCGTGATCTCGCAGGGTGGTCTGCAGGACATCAACCCGCAGGACATCGAAAGCATCGAGGTCGTGAAGGGTGCGGCGGCCTCGTCGCTGTACGGCTCGCGCGCCGGTAACGGCGTCATTCAGATCACGACGCGCTCGGGCAAGAACCAGTCGGAAGGCGTGCGCTTCCGGGCCCAGGTGGAATACGGCCAGTCGCAGATCGAAAACGAGTACCAGTACCCCAAGACGCACTTCATGCTGATGAACGAGAATGCGAACCGGTTCTGCGCCGTGGTGGCTGGCGTGCAGGACTGCGCCCGCACCATCGACATCTACCAGGAAGCGTATCGCATCAACAACGACGGCGGGGACTTCTCGCTCTCGCCGCTGTCCATCCGCAACGACGGTGGCATTGCGCTGAATCCGGGCGCCATCAACTCACGGGCGCTCTATCAGGTCAATGAGTTCCCCAAGGCCTACAAGCCCATCCAGCAGCTGGTCACCAATGGTGAGGTGATCAACTCCACCATCGATGCCACGGGCCGCGTGGGGCGCACCAACTTCTTCGCGTCGGTGAATCAGCTGCGCCAGGAAGGCTCGATCATTTTTATGCCGGGCTACACCCGCAACAGCATGCGTCTCAACGTGGACCAGCAGCTGGGCGGCAACGTCAACATGTCCTTCCGCTCGTCCTACAGCACGGCGAACGACTACAATTTCGGCGGTGCGTTTTTCTCCCTCACGCGTCAGCCGGTGAACGCGCAGCTGCTTGAGCGTGACTCGTTTGGGCGCCTGTACATCCGCTCAGTTGCACAGCAGCAGGGTGCACAGAATGTGAACCCGGCCTACACGGTTTCCAATCAACAGCCGCTCAACCGCATTGATCGCTTCGTGGGTAACGGCACGATGCGGTGGACTCCGCTATCCTGGCTGGATGGCGAGTTCAACTTTGGCTACGACAGTCGCAACAACTTTCAACAGAACCAGCTTGATCGCGGATACCGCACAAGTGCTCAAAACGCGACCAATCTGGGGAGCAACTCGCGTAGCGCCAATCGGGACATCTCGCTCAACACCAGTGTGAACCTGTCGGCGCGCAAGAACTGGTTTGACGACGCGCTGTCCTCGCGCCTCACCCTCCGCTACCTCGAGGAGGGACAGCAGTTCAACAACCAGAACACCAGCGGTACGAACATCGCCGTGCCGGGGCTCAATACCCCCAACTCCACCATTCAGAATTTCACAACGGGTGGCAGCACGGAAACCATCCGCCAGCAGGGCTACTTCGCGAACCTCGATCTGGACTACAAGGGTCGCTATATCGTCGGTGCGCTCGTGCGTCGAGATGCGTCGTCGCTGTTTGGTGCGGCCAACCGCTGGCAGACGTATGGCCGCGGCTCTTTCGCCTGGCGTCTGTCTGACGAGCCCTGGTTCAACGTCGATCAGGTGTCGGATCTCAAGTTCCGCTACTCCGTGGGGCAGGCCGGCAATCGTCCCATTTTTGCTGCGCAGTACGAGACCTTCACCATCGGCGCCGGTGGTGCGCTCAATCCCAACACGCTCGGCAACAAGAATCTGCGACCGGAAGTTTCCACGGAAACAGAGTACGGCATGGACCTTGAGCTGCTGGGCAAGTACGGGCTCACGGTCACCAAGTCGCGCAACGTGATCGAAGATCAGTTGCTGCAGGTGCCGCCGCCGGCAGCGGCTGGCTTTGCCAATCAGTGGCGGAACGCAGGTCAGTTGACGAACAACACCTTCGAGGTGTCGCTGAACATCCCCATCATCGCGACGCGCGCCGTCGACTACTCGGCCCGCATCAACTACGACCGCACCCGCTCGGAGATCTCCCGCCTCGACGTGCCGGAGTATTTCGTGAGTGCGGCGGGTCAGCAGGGCTCCGAGACGATGTTCAAGATCGTGCAGGGTGGCCAGATGGGGCAGATCTATGGTCGCAAGTTCGTGAAGGACTGTGCGCAGTTGCCCTCGGACTTCCAGTCCCGCTGTGGCGCGGGTCTCGACTATCAGCGCAACAGTGACGGCTTCATCGTCTACGTCGGACAGGGCAACACACTGGGTGATGGCATCACCAAGAATCTTTGGATGACGCGCATCCCGGGGGCGCAGGCGCCCTGGGGCGGCGGGACCAACGCGGAGGCGCTGAACTGGGGGTTCCCCATTCTCGAGCGCGACTCGCTAGGCGCCGTGCCGGTGCTGCCGATCGGCAATGCCCTGCCGGACTTCCGCTGGTCGCTGTCGCAGAACTTCCGCTACAAGCGCTTCACGGCCTTCGGCTTGCTGGACGCCGTGGTCGGCAAGGACGTGTGGAACATCGGTCGTCAGTGGTCGCTCGGTGACTTCATGAGTCGCGACACCGACCAGAGCGGTCGGTCAGTCGCGGAGGCGCGCCCCATCGGTTACTACTTCCGCGCCGTGTCCACCGGCGGCATCGGTGGTCTCTATGACGTGCTGGCACCCAACAACAACACCGTGGAGGACGCGGGTTTCGTGAAGGTCCGCGAAATCTCCGTGGGCTATCGCATCGGATCGATCGGCGGCGTCGGCAACTGGACCGTTTCCATGATCGGCCGCAATCTGCTGACCTTCAGCAGCTACAAGGGCTTTGACCCCGAGGTCGGTGCCAACGGCGGAAATCTGGGATCTGGCGTGCTCAACGCCATCGACAACTTCCAGTTCCCCAACCTCCGCACGTTCACGCTCTCGCTGAACACCAGCTTCTGACCGCTGGCGGTGCGGTCGCGCGCGGCTTGACGACGCGCGCGACGCCACCGCGAGCTTCCACGAGGAACATCGATGCGTAAGCATGTACCAACCATCGTGACCGCTGGTGCGCTGATCGGCCTTACGGCCTGCGGCGACAAGCTGAACGTCACGAATCTCAACAATCCGGATGTGGCACGCGCCTATGCCACACCCGCCGGCGTCGAAGGTGTGATTGCCGGCCTTGGGGTCCAGGTCTTCAACACCCAGCGCGCCACGGAGTCCGTCAACACCCAGTCCAAGATTCTGGCTGGTGAGACGTTCGCGTCCGTGGCCAACTTCGGCATGGCGGCCCGCGCCCAGATTCCGCGTTCGATCATCTCGAACGAACTGGGCAACGACAACCAGACCGGCAATCTCGCCAACTTCAACCAGTTCTCCCGCGTCTCTCGTACCGCCTCCAACGCCATCGCGGCGCTGGATCGCATCGTCGCCGGCGGTGGGACCCTTGGGTCGACAGCGCAGAATGCCCGCGCCAAGGCCTTTGCGTTCTACGTGCTGGGTCAGGCCCTCGGCAACTTGTCGCTGGCCTACGACTCGGCGGCCATCGTGACGCCCGCCACGCCAAGCGACGTGGTGCCGGGACTGTCGTCGGCGGCGGCGGTGAACGCGGCGGCGCTCCAGATGCTGGACTCGGCCATTGCCCAGGCAAACCTCACGGTCACTGGCAGCAACGGTTTCCCACTACCCAACACCTGGATCAACGGCCAGAGTGTCTCGCGTGACCAGTTCGTGCAGCTCGCCCGTTCGTACAAGGCGCGCTACCGCGCGGGGGTCGCACGGACCCCGGCGCAGCGTGCCGCGGTGAACTGGACCGAGGTCATCGCCGACGCGAATGCCGGTATCAAGTCCGACTTCACGGTGAACGTTGGCGGCGGGTCCGGCTGGACCGCCCAGTTTGACCTGACGCAGATCTACGTGGTGGGCGGGTGGCACAGCATGTCACCGCTGTACTACGGCATGGCCGACGTTTCCGGCGGGTACCAGAGCTGGTTGGCCACGCCGCGCGACAGTCGAAACGCTTTCCTCATTGTGACACCGGACAAGCGTTGGCCGCAGGGCACCACGCGTGCCGCGCAGCAGGCGAACACGCCGAGCAACACGCTGCCGCCCGGCGTGTACGTGCGGAATCGGCCGACAGGAGATGACGTACCCATCGCTGGCTACGGCGATTCGTACTACGATCACCGGCGGTACGGTGCCGCCAATCTGGCGGCCAACACCGGCCCGTACACCGAGATGTCGGCTACCGAGATCGCGATGCTGGCGGCCGAAGGCTACATCCGTACCAACAACCTGCCGGCGGCCATCGCGCTGGTGAACGCCAGCCGCGCGCGGAATGGCCTCGATGCGCTGCCCGCACTCACCTCGGCCACCACGCCCTATTCGACGGACAAGTCGACCTGTGTGCCGCAGGTGCCGCAGGCGCCCAATTTCACCACCACGGCCTGTGGCAGCCTGCTAGAGGCCATGAAGTACGAGAAGCGCATGGAGACCGCCTTTACGGGCTATTTCATCTGGTTCGCCGACAGCCGTGGTTGGGGCGATCTGGTGGAAGGCACCGTCGTGGAGTGGCCCGTGCCGTATCAGGAGATGCAGGCGAGACAGCAGACGTACTACAACGGGACCAACCGGGCCGCCCGCGGTACCTACGGCTTCTGACGCATCGATGCGGTTGACCACTTCCCCATTCGCTCTCCGGCGCCGTGTACGCAGCACGATCTGCCTGCTGTGGGTTTCAGGCCTGGTGCTGCAGACGGGATGCTACAGCTATCTCCCCATGCAATCCGCCCCGCCGCCGGAAAGCAGCCCCGTGGTGGCGCTGATGATCGGTGACCGCGGACGCACGTTGATCGGGGAGCGGGTGGGAAGTCTGGTCGAGCAGATCGAGGGACGGATCGTCCGTCGCGATTCGATGCAGATCACGATGCAGGTGCACAAGGTCATCGATGTGCGTGGCAATCACAGCACATGGACCGGTGAGCAGGTCGTGATCCCCAACGAAGCCGTGATGGGCTACCGGGCCCGCAAGCTCTCGAAGTTCAAGACGGCCCTGTTGGTGGGCGCCGGTGTCGTGGCCCTTGTGCTCACCCTCGGACGCTCCCTGGACATCTTCGGCGTGCCGGTGGAAGGCGCGCCCGGAACCGACGGACCGTCGCAATCGTGACCGCTGGCCACCGAAGCCGCTGTGCCTCGTTGGCCATGCTCTCCAGAACAGATCCACAACACGGAGTTCACTCCTCATGCGGTTGACTCGACTTGCCATGCTCACGCTGGGTGCCGCCCTCACGGCGGCGTGCAGCGAGCCCAGCAACGACCCCACGACGCCGGACGTTCCGCCACTGGCGTTTGTGCGCTACATCAACGCGGTGCCTGACACGCTCAACACCACGGTCCGCTTCACGGATCAAGTGCAGTGGTCACCCATGACCTTTGTAAACGTACCGTTCCGTGGCCTGGGCCAAGGCAACTACCAGCCCACGCAGGCCGGCTCGCGCAAGTTCCGCGTCTTCACCACCGACGCCACGAACTTCTCCACCGCCGGCAATACCGTGATTCTGGTTGACACCACGCTGACCTTCGAGGCCGGCAAGTACTACACCCTGCTGCACATGGGCTATGCGCGAGCCGGAAGTACGCCACGCCAGCGCATTGTTTCCATCAACGACGTGCATCCCAACCCGGGCGCCCAGGTGGCGGTGCGGGCGATTCACGCGGCCCTTGGTGTCGGAGCCGTCGACATCTACGCCACGGCCACGGCGACGTCACCCATCAGCGGTACGCCACTGTTCCGTAACGTGGCCACGGAAGCCGTGTCACCGTACGCCAACGTGAACGCCGCGGCATTTGCCACGCAGATTGCTGCTGCGGGGGGAACAACGGCCCTGGTCGCCGCGGCGGCGCCGGCAGGCACAGCCGGAACCACGCAGCTCAATCCCATCGCCGGTGCGACCATCGCCGGATCGGTGCTGAGTGCCGTGGCCTTCCCGGCGTCCCCGGCCAACTCGGCCGGCGCCCGCTTCACCACGCCGGGCATCGTATATTTCATCGACAAGAACCCGCCGCCAACGGCGCCGTAAGTCGCGCAATTCCCGCAGTCTGCACCGCTCGCGCGGTGCTCACGCCATGATCGGATCGCCGTCCATCAGGCACCACAGTTCGACGACCGCAACCGCGAGATTCCTCGCGGTTGCGGTTGTCGCGTTTCTGCACATCGCCCACGCACCGGTGGCCTTCGCCCAAGTCATTCGCGGCACCGCCCGCGCCTCAGGCAGCGAACGGCCGCTGGAACGGGCCCGCATCGTAGCCATGCGGGAGGACGGACGCGGCGTCGGCGAGGCCACCACCGATGATGCCGGACGATTCCTGCTCCGCGTGGATGCGCGCGGTGAGCCCTTCCTGATTTCCATCACGCGCATCGGTCTGCGGCCCACTCTCTCCAGCACCCTGTATCTCGGGCCCCGTGATACGCTCGATGTGGACTTCAGCGTGGCGGAAGAGGGCATTGTCACGGACACCGTCAAGGTCACCTCGGCGCCGACGCTCAACGCCACGCGACTGGCGGAGGCCAATAGGCGCGGTTGGCGAGTGCTCCCACCTGCCGAAGTGGAGAAGCTTCGCGAACGGAGCAACTCGTTCGAAGACCTGCTGCGCTCGTCGGGCAACACGGGGCTCATCATCGGCCGCCGGGACGAATGCATTCGTTCAACGCGTACCAATCGCTGTTTGCTGATCGTGCTGGATGGCGTGCCGCTCAGTGGCACCTATCCCAACATCAATCCGCGGGACGTGTACTTCCTGGCCGTACTCTCGCCGAACCAGGCCCAGGTGCAGTTCGGGGATCGCGCGCCCAATGGGGCACTGGTCGTGTACACGCGGGCTTACGGAGATCGCTGAGAGATCGCAGGCCGGCTGACCAGCCGCTCCACCAACGCCAGTGATCGCGCGGTGGCGCCACGCTCGGCTTCCACCAGGTCTGCTGCACGAGCACCGGACTCGCGGCGATCGTCCTCGTTGAGCAGCAGCGCCGTCAGTCGACTCTGCAACGCGGCCGCACTGTCCACGCTGAAGCCTGCGCCAGCCTGCAGCAGCAGCCCGGCCTCGCGACTCATGTGATGCTGCGGACCAAACAGTACGGGCACGCCAAACGCCGCCGGTTCGATGACCGAATGCAGACCTGCGGCATGAAAACCGCCGCCCACGAATGCCAGCTGGGCCAGTGCATACAGCTCACCCAGCACCCCCACACGGTCGACAATCACCACGTCCACATCGTCGCTGCGTCCACGCTGCTCGAGCTCGCTGAGCGTGGCGGCGCGCGCCCCAATACGCAATGCCCAGTGCTGCAGTGGCTTGAGGTGTGATGCGCCGGGCTCGTGCGGGGCGATGATGAGGCGCGGTGCCTTGCCGCGTGCATCATGCCGGTCGCGCAGGGCTTCCCATGCCGCACAGAGTGGCGCTTCGTCGGCCGGCCAGGTGGAACCGGCCACCAGCGTCGGACGGTCCGAGGCTAGCAGGGTCAAGAGCGGCGACGCGCGATTGACGCTGGCCGCGCGCTCCGCCACCTGATCGAAGCGCGTGTCACCGGTGACCTCCACCACCTGCGGTCGCACACCCAGCGCCACGAGGCGTTCGGCGTTGACGGCATCAATGGCTCCCACCGCATCGAGCGCGGCATAGGCGTCACGCAGCAGCGCCGAGGACAGCATACCGCGACGCCCTGACACCGCGGACAGGGTGGCACTGATGAGTGCCACCGGCACCCGCTGCCGCTTTGCGCGGGCCACGAGCACCGGCCATACGTCGAGCTTGGCAAATACCAGGGCCGAAGGCGTGAGCCGCTGCAGCAGGGTGTCGGCCGACGCGGCGCGGTCGAAGGGCAGATAGTCGCTGAACTCGGCGCCGACACTGCACGCAAAACGCTCGGCGCTGGGCGAGTAGAACGAATAGGCCTGCTGCCAGTCGGGGTGTGCACGACGCGCGGCCTGGGCCACGGGACGGGCCTGCAGGCCCTCGCCCACCGACGGCGCGTGCCACCACACGAGCGGGCGGGAATTGTCGCGCGATGCGGTGTGTGCAGCCCAGCGCGTCAGCAGGCCGCGCCGCGCGCGCAATGAGCGCAGCAGCTTGTTTTCGGCCTCCGGTGCCAGCGCCGATGCCACGACGCCTGCGGCGTCTGCCAGCGCCATGCCGGCCGCGTAGCAGGCACCGAGCAGGGCGTTCACGTCGTCCTCAGGGCGCCGTCGTCCGGGCCTTCGCGCGCTGGCGATGCATGATGAGGGCGGTGTCCACGGCCTTGCGGAAGTCGGGCCAGGGCAGCGCACCCTTCACCAGAAACTCGCCGATCACGAACGACGGCGTGGACTGCACGCCGGCCTGCGTGGCCTGCTGAATGTCGTTCTGAATCAGCACCTTGATGGCGCGCGACATGCGGCACTGTTCGTAGGCGGCCATGTCGAGCTTGAGTTCGCGCGCATAGCGTTCGAGCAGCGGATTGACGTTGCTCATGCCCTTCACGGCATCGAAGCCCGCAAAGATGGCGTCGGCATAGGGCCAGAACTTGCCCTGCACACCGGCGCAGGTGGCGGCTTCGGCCTGCGCGCGGGCGTGCGGGTGAATGGACTCGAGCGGCAGATGCAGATAGGCGAATCGCACCTTGCCCGTCTCCACGTAGTCCCGGCGGAAGTTGGCCATGGACTCGTCGTGCCAGCGCTTGCAGTAGGGGCACTGGAAGTCGCTGATCATCACCACCCACATGGCGCTGTCGGGGCCAAGCAGTCGGCCCTGATCGGCGCGGTTCATGAGCGTGGCCTCGCCCAGAGTGTCGAGCGGCGCCGGCGTTGAGGCACGGGCCTTGTCGGCCGAGGGACCACAGGAGCCGGCGGCCCCGGTCAGCAGCAGCAGGCCCGTGGCCAGGGCGAGGAATCGGAAAACGGACATCCCGGAAATCTAAGGGGCGGCCCGTGGCGCGGCGCAGCGGGCAGCCTGTTTGCGGGCAAACGGCGGGCCAGTGAACTGCGGGCTGACATCGGGTTATCATTCGGGGTGATGTCGCGTCTGCCGGTCACGTCGCGGGTCTTCGGGGCCCTCCTGCTGCTGCTGTCGTCGGTCGGCCACACGCAACCGCCGCCGCTGCCGCAGCCCGTGGGCTACGTCAACGATTTTGCCAATGTCATCGACGCGGCCGCCGAAGCGCGTCTCGATGACCTGGCGCGGCGCGTGAACAGCGCGACCCGTGGTGACATGGTGGTGGTGACGCTGCCCGATCTGGGTGGCCGGCCGGTCGAAGAGACGGCGCTGCGCCTGGGTCGCGAGTGGAAGGTGGGCGCTGACGCGGCCATCGGCGACGCGGCGCGCAACGCCGGCGTGATCATCCTGTTGGTGCCCAAGGAAACGGCCAGTGACGGCCGCGGGCGCTGCCGCATCGAGACGGGGCAGGGCGCTGAAGGATTCATCACCGATGCGACGGCCGGCGCGATCTGTCGCAGCATGACGCCGCTGTTTCAGCAGCAGCGCTACGGCGATGCGCTCGAGGCCATCGCGATCGACGTGGCGGATCGTTATGCCGCCTCCTTTGGCGTGACGCTGGATGGGCAGCCGCGACCCGCGAGCTCGCGGCGCGATCGCGGCTCGGGTGACGAGGGGGAGAGTCCGCTGCTCGGCCTCGTGCTGCTCATCATCATTCTGTTCGTGTTTGCCAACGCGCGTCCTGGTCGGCGGCGCGGCTGTGTGGGCTGCATCCCCATCCCGATTCCCGGGCCCGGGATGCATGGCGGCGGCTGGTCGTCGGGCAGCTTTGGTGGTGGCGGGTTCGGTGGCGGCGGTTTTGGTGGTGGAGGCTTTGGCGGCTTCGGTGGCGGCGGTGGCTTCAGCGGAGGTGGTGGTGGCTCAGACTGGTAAGGGCCCGGGCGGCAAGCTCTCGGGCGGGCGATCGACGCTCTCGCTGGACGACCTCGTGTCGCAGCTGAAGGCCGTGCACGGCGCTTCGCTGACGGCGGTGGTGCTGTATGGCTCAGCCGCCACCAACGAGCACGTCGAGGGGTTGTCCGACGTGAACGTGATGGTGCTGGTGGAGTCCATCCCCTTCGCCACCATGCAGGCGCTTGCGCCCACCATGCGCGCGTGGCAGGAGGCGGGCAATCCACCGGCGCTGGAACTGACGGTGGCCGAGTGGCGGGCGTCGGCTGACATTTTCCCCATCGAGTACGCCGACATTTTGGAGCGGCATCGGGTGCTGCACGGCGCCTTGCCGGTGGAAGGCCTCGTGGTGCGCCGGCGCGACCTGCGGCTGCAGGTGGAGCAGGAGGCCATGGGCAAGCTGCTGCGGCTGCGCCGCGGCGTGATGGTGGCCGGCAGTGATGTCGCGCGCCAGCAGGATCTGCTGCGCGCGAGTCTGAGCAGTCTGCTGGTGATTTTCCGCGCCATCATGCGGCTGGGCGGCGAGGTGCCGCCGCGTGATGCGGACGCGGTCATCGATGCGGTGGCCGCGCGCACGGGCTTTGACGCCACGCCCTACCACCAGGTGCTGGCGCTCAAGCGCGGCACCGCCGTGGAGACGCGTGACACGTCGGCCCTGCTGGAATCGTACGTAACCGGGATGGCGTCGCTGGTGGCCTGGTTGGACGGATACACGCCGCCCGAGTCGGTCCCTGAGCTGTTGTCCCCCGTTTCCCGTTGACTCCGAGGACTCTCATGAGGAATTCCATGCTGCGTACTACGCTGCCTTCGAACGCGCGATCTGTGTCTGGTGGTGTGCGTGGGCTGCTGCGCCGGACGGCCGTGATGGCGGCGCTGGTGCTGCCGCTGTCGATGAGTGCCTGCGGCTACAACGATATCCAGTCGCTGGACGAACAGGCGGCGCAGGCCAAGCAGAACATCGACGCGCAGTTGCAGCGCCGTGCGGATCTCATCCCCAATCTCGTGAACACGGTCAAGGGGTTTGCCGCGCAGGAAGAGAAAGTGTTGACCGAAGTCACGCAGGCGCGCGCGGGGCTCATGGGCGCCCTGCAGAAGCCAGGTGGCTCGGATCCGACCGAGTTGGCCAACGCCAACGCGCAGCTCACGGGCGCGCTGGGTCGTTTGACGATTGCGGTGGAGGCGTATCCCGAGCTCAAGTCGAACGAGAATTTCCTGCGGTTGCAGGACGAGCTGACGGGCACGGAGAATCGCATTGCGGTGTCGCGTACGGATTACAACAACGCGGTGCGGCAGTACAACGAGTATATCCGGAAATTCCCGCAGGTGCTCACGGCCAAGGCGACCGGCGCGAAGCCGCGGGTGTACTTCGAGGTGACGGATTCGGCGGCGCGGTCGGCGCCTACGGTGGACTTCAACAAATAAAGGGCGTTAGGTGAACTGCGTAAGGTGAACCGCGTAAGGAGAACGGCGGGAAGGAACTGTACGCGAGACAGCGGTAACGTGAGAACGCCCGCCTGAGCTTTGGCTCAGGCGGGCGTTTGGGTTACGCGGGCTTCTCGCTAGTTGGGCGCGGGAAAAGAATGTCGCCCTTGCTCACCTTCCAGCCGCTGGGGTCGAGGCTGTCGAGATTGGTCATACGCTGATCGGCCACGTTGCCGGGGCCGCCGAGCTGTGCCCAGACCTGCTGCGCCTTGTTGGGCATGAAGGGCGCGTAGAGCACGGTCTGTTTGGCTACGCGGCGAATGAGTGAAGCCAGGATCTGATCCAGCTCCGCCCTGCGCGACGGATCCTTGGCCACGGCCCACGGCGTGGTGGACGCCGTGTATTCATTGGCGCGCTGGGCCATGCGATACACGGCCGCGAGACCCTCGTGCAGCAGCCAGCCGTTTTCGCCGTGCATGGCGGCGTGATAGGCGGCGAGGTCGGCGTCGTCTTCCTGTTCCGCCTCGGGGCGTGCGGCCGCGGGCACCACACCGTCGCAGTACTTCTCCACCATGGCCATGGCGCGACTGGCAAGGTTGCCGTAGGCGTTGGCGAGATCGGCGGTGTAGCGCTCCTCGAAACGCTCCCACGAAAAGTTGCCGTCGCCATCAAACGGCACTTCGCGCAGCAGTACATAGCGAAAGGCATCGGCGCCAAATCGGTCGATGGCCTCACCCAAATCCAGCTTGACGCCGGCACTCTTGCTGAAGCGTTCACCGCCCAGCGACACGAAGCCGTGCGCCCACACCTGCCTGGGCAGCGGCAGGCCGGCGGCGTGCAACATGGCCGGCCAGATCACCACATGGAAACGCGTGATGTCCTTGCCGATGATGTGCAAGTCGGCCGGCCAGCGCGCCTCGTAGCCGGCATCGGGATAACCGGTGGCCGTGAGGTAGTTGGGCAGGGCGTCGAACCACACATAGGTGCCCTGGGTTTCGCCGGTGCTGAGCGGCAGCGGGAAGGGCACGGCCCAGTCGAGACGCGCACGCGACGCGGAGATGTCTTCCAGGCCCTGCGCGAGCAGACCGAGGATTTCGTTGCGACGGCTCTGGGGCTCGATGAACGACGGATTGCTGGCCAGCAACTCCTGCAGAAAACCCTGATACTTGCTGAGGCGGAAGAACCAGTTGCGCTCCTCCACCTCTTCGAGCGTTCGCGTGGGATGCAGCGCACACTTGCCGTCCACGATGTCGGCGTCCTGCTTGAAGGCTTCGCAGCCGACGCAATACATGCCGGTGTACGACCGCTCGTAAAAATCATCGGGATTGCGCTCGGCGATCGCCCGGATGAGCGCCTGCACACCGGCCTTGTGGTGGGCCTCGGTGGTGCGGATGAACTGGTCATACGAGATGTCCAACTTCGCCCACATCGCACGGAAGCGCTCGGCGATGCTGTCGGTGAAGGCCTGCGGCGCGACGCTTTCCTTGGCTGCGGTCTGCTGCACTTTCTGACCGTGTTCGTCCATGCCGATCAGCAGATGGACATCGTCGCCACAGAGGCGGCGATAGCGGGCGATGACGTCGGCGCCGATCTTCTCGAGGGCGTGGCCGAGGTGGGGATCGCCGTTGGCGTAGTCGATGGCGGTGGTCAGGAAAAATCGGGGCATTCTTTGAATTTAACTGCTGCCGCCATTGGGGCTAACTGCTACCGCAGTCTGGGCTAACTGCAAATGCAGTCGACTTGCCACGGCAGTCGGGGCGCTGCTACCGCAGTCGGAACCGCTCCCGCCGTCTGGGCTACCGAAAGTGCAGTCGTGGACTGCTACCGCGGTTGTGGACTGCTACCGCAGTTGGGGTCACACCGCAGTCGGAGTCGTCCGCCCAGGCTGTGGGTCGGGGTCGGGGTCGGAGTCGGGGTCGGAGTCACCAAGGCACAGTGCTCGTTGAAACGATGCGACTCCTTGCATCGGGCGACGCTACCATGTGCCCATGGCCACGCATCGTGATCTCAAGGTCTGGCAGCTGGCGCAGCAGTTGGCGGCGGGGGTGTACGAATTGACCCGTGGCGCTGCGGCAGCGCAGATGCCAAACCTCGTCGAGCAGATCCGCCGTTCCGCATTGTCCATTGGCGCCAACATCGCCGAAGGTCGCGCGCTGGGAAGCAACGCGCAGTTCAAGCGTCACCTCAGCATCGCGCTGGGGTCTGCGGCCGAAACCGATTCGCATCTCGACGCGCTGCTCTCCGCCGGCGTCGTCGATGCCCTCCAGGCACTGGAGCTGCGCGACTCCACCGCGACGATCCAGCGCATGCTCATCGCGCTGCAACGAAAGATCGGATGACCCCGACGCCGACCCCAACCCCGACCCACATCCCGGGCTAACGACCCCGACTGCGGTGTGACCCCAACTGCGGTAGCAGTCCACAACCGCGGTAGCAGTCCACGACTGCACTTTCGGTAGCCCAGACCGCGGGAGCGGTTCCGACTGCGGTGGCAGCGCCCAAACTGCGGTAGCAAGTCGACTGCAGTCGCAGTCAACCCCGACTCCGACCCACATCCCGGGCTAACGACCCCGACTGCGGTGTGACCCCAACTGCGGTAGCAGTCCCCAACTGCGGTAGCAGTCCACGACTGCACTTTCGGGAGCCCAGACCGCGGGAGCGGTTCCGACTGCGGTAGCAGCGCCCAAACTGCGGTAGCAAGTCGACTGCAGTCGCAGTCAACCCCGACCCAGACTCAGACCGCTTCTTCCCCGTCCGTCTCCGCCTTCCGCCGTTCCTCCGCCGCCCGCAAGCGCCGCCCTCCTCGCCGCCCTCTCCGCCGCTTCCGCTTCGGCGCTCCCTCTACTGAACCCGAGCTCCCGTCACTGTCCGAGTCCGTGTTTTCGTCGGCGTCCGAGTCGGTGTCCGTGTCGGTGTCCGTGTCGGTGTCCGTCCCCTCCTCAGCCTCCGTCACCGCGATCGCCGCCTCAACCCTCGGCGGCAAGTTCGCGTCGCGTAGCGCCACCACCTCGTATTCCGCCGTATCCAACATCGACACCTGCGATGCGTCGAGCATGATCGGCATCTCCGCCGTCACCCCCGGATCCAGCATCGCCACCGCGTCGTGCCGTTCGACCTCCTCACGCAGTTCGAGCAGCCCCAACACCCGTGTGTCGCCGTCGGCCGTGCGCAGCGTCACCCTCTCGTTGAAGATGTCGCAGCTCACCACCTTCTCTTCGCCGCGCGACGTCGCAAGAATCTTCCCCTCCTTGGGGAACTTGCGACGGCTCTGCACATAGAACTCGTGCTCGTAACGCAGACAGCACATGAGCCGCCCACAGGCCCCGGAAATCTGCTGCGGGTTGAGCGAGAGTCGCTGATCCTTGGCCACGCCGAGATTCACCGGCCGCAGGTCGGGCAGCCACGATGACGAGCAGTACTCACGGCCGCAGCGTCCCACCCCGCCCAGGCGCTTGGCCTCGTCGCGCACACCGATCTGCTTGAGCTCAATGCGTGTCTTGAACAGCGCCGCGAGATCACGCACCAGCGTGCGGAAGTCCACCCGCTTCTCGGCCGTGAAGAAGATCGTGAGCTTGCGCCGATCCCACTGCCATTCCGCGTCGGTGAGCTTCATGACGAGGTCATGCGCCTTCACGCGTTCCATGGCCTGACGACGCGCCCGCTCGTTCTCCTCATCGAGCGCGCGGTCGGACAACACCTCGGCCGGCGTGGCCAGGCGCAGCGCCTTGCGCGCGGGCGGCTCGCTGCCGCAACCGTGCGCGCAGCCATTGCAGCGCACTGCGGCGAGTTCGCCGGTGCTGTGCACCCGCCCGAAGTCCTCGCCACGATCGGCCTCGACGATGACCCCCGCCTTGAGCGGGGGCGGCGTCTCGCCGTCCCACGAAAAGAACTCCTTGCGGTTGCCGCGGAACGCGACTTCGATGAGGTGCGCCACGGCCGTTCGCCCTACTCGGTGAACTGACCCATGCGCAAATACTTCTCGCGCCGGCGTCTGACCAGTTTGTCGGGCTTGAGTCGGCGCAGCTCCTCGAGATTGCGCACCAGCGTTTCGCGCAACGCGGCCGCCGTGGCCGCGTGATCGGAGTGAGCGCCGCCGGGTGGTTCGGGCACCACCTCGTCCACCACGCGCAGCTCCACGAGATCGGCGGCCGTCAGGCGCAGCGACCGCGCGGCCTTCTCGCGCATTTCGGGGCTCTTGCCGTCCTTCCAGAGAATGGCGGCGCAGCCTTCCACCGAGATAGTGGAGTACACCGAGTTCTCGAGCATGAGCACACGGTCGGCCACGCCAAGCGCCAGCGCGCCGCCCGAACCACCTTCACCAATGACGGTGGCGATGATGGGCACCTGCAGCTGACTCATCTCGAGCAGATTGCGCGCAATGGCTTCGCTCTGCCCACGCTCTTCGGCACCCAGACCCGGCCAGGCACCCGGCGTGTCGATGAAGGTGATGACCGGCACCTGGAACTTCTCGGCCAGCTTCATGAGCCGCAGCGCCTTGCGGTAGCCCTCGGGGTGCGGCATGCCGAAGTTGCGCTTGAGATTCTCCTTCGTGTCGCGACCGCGCTCGTGTCCGATGAGCATCACGGTCTCACCTTCAAGACGCGCCCAGCCGCCCATGATGGCGGCATCTTCACGAAACGCCCGGTCGCCGTGCAGTTCGATGAAGTCGGTGAAGGCGTGCTTGAGGTAGTCCGAAGTGAACGGCCGACGCGCCATGCGCGCCACCTGCACCCGCTGCAGCGGCGTGAGGTTGCGGTACACCTCGACCCGCAGGTCGCCGAGCTTCTTCTGCAGGGGAGCCAGCTCGTCGCTGACATCGAGCGAGCGATCGGCGGCGAGACGCTTGAGCTCCTCGATCTGCTTTTCGAGCTCCGCTATGGGACGCTCGAACTCGAGAACCGGGGCAGCAGCCATGACGAATCCTGATATGGCGACGCGTGCTCGTCAGCTGCCGGCGCGAATGAGTCGCACCCGGTCAGCGCCAAGCATCGCGCGCAGGTCTGAAAGAATGGCGGCGGACGCCGTGACCCGGAGCGTGCGGGAGCGGAAGCGCACCGTCTGTCCGTTCCCGTCCCGCCACCGGAGTTCGAGCGGTGCGGACCCTTCGTGGGCCTCCACCGTCGCTCGCACGTCCGACATGATTGCGGCTGGCAAGTCGAGCCCGGAGGACAGGTCGATTGCCACTGCCAGATCACCGCTGGCGCGCACTTCCTCGAAGCGCTGCACCTCGTTCACGATGAACGTGGCGTTCTCCACACCCTGATCTCGCCGGGAGTAGCTGCCCTTGAGCAGCAGAGGGACGTCGGGGCGGACACGCTCCGCAATCACCCCCCAGGCTTCCGGAAACACCAGCACCTCGGAAGATCCGGAAAAATCCTCGACTGTCAACCGGGCGAACTCGTTCCCCGACTTCTTGGAGAACTGGCGCTTGATGGCGGTGACCACCACGCCGATGGTTACGGGCTCCGACACCCAGGTCCCCAGCTGCGACACCGTGTGGGTGGCAAAGAGTTCGCATTCCGTTCGGTATTTCTCGAGCGGATGACCGGAAATGTAGAAGCCCAGCAGCTCCTTCTCGCGCTGCAGCCGCTCGCTTTCACTCCATGCCGGCGTGTTGGGAAGTGACGGCGCCGTCGTCTTCTTGCCGCTGTCGGCCGTGTCCACGGGCCCGCCCAGCAGGTCGCCGAAGAGCGATCCCTGACCCTTCTCCGCCTCCTCCTGCTGCAGTGCCGCTTCACTGATGGCGGTGTCCAGCGCGGCCAGAAGCTGCGCGCGATGGCCGCCCAGGCCGTCGCAGGCGCCGGCCGCAATGAGCGCTTCAAACACGCGCTTGTTGAACACACGCAGGTCCACCCGCGCGCAGAGATCGAACAGCGAAGTGAACGGCCCGTCGGCTCGCGCGTCGAGCAGCGAGTCAATGGCGCCGCGTCCCACGTTGCGAATGGCGCCCAGGCCGAAGCGAATGCGCGTGTCGCCCACCACCGTGAAGCGCCAGCCCGACTCGTTCACATCGGGCGCCAGCACCTCGAGCCCCATTTCGCGGGCTTCGGCGATGTACTTGATGACTTCTTCCGTCTTCCCGATGTTCGACGACAACAGCGCGGCCATGAACTCGGCCGGGTAGTGCGTCTTGAGATAGGCGGTGTGATAGGCGACGACGGAGTACGCGACGCTGTGTGACTTGTTGAAGCCGTAGCGGCCGAACGTTTCGATCTGGCCGGCCAGCTCCTCGATGATCTTCGGGTCGTAGCCGCGCGCGATGGACTTCTCGGTGAACTTGCCGAGCTCCTTCTTGATGAGCTCCGCGTCCTTCTTGCCCACCGCCTTGCGCAGCACGTCGGCTTCGGCCAGCGAGATGCCGGCCAGCACCTGTGCGATACGCATCACCTGTTCCTGATAGGTGATGACGCCGTAGGTGTTGGACAGAATCGGCTCGAGCTCCGGCAGCGCATACACCGTGGGTTCTTCGCCGCGCTTGCGCCGGATGTACACGTTGTGCATGCCCGCATCGAGCGGGCCCGGACGCAGCAGCGCGTTCGACGCCACGAGGTCGTCGAAGCGGTCACAGCGCATGCGCTTGAGCACGTCGGTGGCCAGCGGGCTTTCGAACTGGAACACGCCGCCCGTGCGGCCCGCGCGCAGCACGCGATACGTCTCCGCGTCGCTGAAGCCGCGTTCCTCCAGCACCACCTCCTTGCCCGATCGCTCCTTGATGTTCTTGAGCGTGTCGGTGATGACGGTGAGCGTGGTGAGGCCGAGGAAGTCCATCTTGAGCATGCCGGCCTTTTCGAGCGCCGTCATGTCGTACTGCGTCACGATGACGCGTTCGTCGCCGTCACCACCAGCGCCCTTGCTGGCCTGCGTGCAGATGGGCACGAACTCGTCCAGCGGACCGGGCGCGATGACCACACCGGCCGCGTGCACGCCCGTATGGCGTGAGAGCCCTTCGAGCTTGATGGCGAAGTCGAGCAGCTGCCGGTAGCGCGGGTCGGTCTGATAGAACTGCTTGACCTCCGGCACCTGCTCAACGGCCTCGGCCACCGTGAGCGAGTTGTTGGGCGCGTTGGGAATCAGCTTGGCCAGGGCGTCGGTTTCCCCCGGCGTGAAGCCCAGCGTGCGCCCAACGTCCTTGATGGCCGCGCGGGACTTCATGGTCCCGAAGGTGACGATCTGGCCGACGCTGTCCTTGCCGTACTTCTGCCGCACGTATTCGATGACTTCGCCGCGTCGCTCGAAGCAGAAGTCCACGTCCACGTCGGGCATGGACACGCGCTCCGGATTCAGGAAGCGCTCGAAAAGCAGATCGAACTCGAGCGGACACACGTCCGTGATGCGCGTGGCATAGGCCACCAGCGAGCCGGCAGCCGAACCGCGCCCGGGGCCCACGGGAATGCCCAGATCACGTGCGGCCTTGATGAAGTCCGCCGTGATCAGGAAGTAGCCCGCGTACCCCGTCTTGGTGATGACACCCAGCTCGTAGTCGAGTCGCTCCTGCACCTGCGCGGGCAACGGATCGCCATAGCGTGCCTTCGCGCCATCGGTGGCCAACTGCACCAGCAGGTCGTTCTCGGTGTCCACGCCCGGTGGCAGCGGGAACGAGGGCACGTAGTACTTCTTGGCGAACTGCACGTCCACGCTGTCGGCAATGGCCAGCGTGTTCGTGAGCACGTCGTCCCGGCCGGGGAAGAACGGACGGATCTCGTCGGCCGACTTGAAGTACAGGCCGTCGTCGTACTTCATGCGATCGCGGTCGTTGCGATCCTTGCCCAGGCCGATGCACAGCAGCACGTCGTGCGCGTCGTGATCCTCGTGCTTGAGGAAGTGCGCATCGTTGGTGGCCACCACGGGCAGGCCCAGGTCGTCCGCCAGGCCCAGCACCTTGGCATTGAGCGCCGCCTGGCCCTCACTGGTGTGCGCCTGCACCTCGAGGTAGTAGCGGTCCTTGAACAGCTCCGCATACCACGCCGCCGCCTCGCGCGCCTGCTCCAGCCGGTCGTCCATCAGGTGGCTGGCCACCTCGCCCGCCAGGCAGGCCGAGCTCACGATCAGCCCCTCACTGTACTGGGCCAGCAGCTCGCGGTCGATGCGGGGCTTGGTGTAAAAGCCCTCGGTGTACCCCAGCGAGGTGAGCTTGACCAGATTGCGGTAGCCCGTGATGTCGCGGGCCAGCAGCACCAGGTGGTAGTAGGGCTTCACGCCGGGCGCCGGACGGCCGCGCGTGCGCCGGTCACCCGGTGCCACGTAGGCTTCCATGCCCAGGATGGGCTTCACCCCCGCCTTGCGCGCCTTCTCCTGGAACTCCCAGGCGGCGTGCATGTTACCGTGATCGGTGATGGCCAGCGCGGGCATCTCGAAGTGCTGCGCGCGCTTGATCAGGTCATCGATGCGATTCGCGCCGTCGAGGAGCGAATACTCGGAGTGGCAGTGCAGGTGAACGAACGACATAACCCTGAATGATACAGCGAACCCTCTCCGCTCGGCAGCTGCTCAAGCGCGGAAGTGCCCTGCTCGGCACGCTCGTCGTGCTGTTCCTTGCGCTCACGCCCATGGGCTGCTACCTGTCGCGCGCCGCGTATGAAGAAGCGCGCATCCTCGCCAAGCGTCAGCCCATCGAGCGCCTGGTGGTGCGCGAAAGCACCGACCCGGCGCTGCGCGCCAAGCTGCAGCTGGTACTGGCCGGGCGGCGCTTCGCCATGGACTCCATGGGACTCAAGGCCGAGGAGAGCTTTACCACCTTCTCGCAGCTCGATCGCGACACGCTGGTACTGGTGGTGTCCGCCGCCTTTCCCGACCGCCTCGAGCGCAAGACCTGGTGGTTCCCGGTGGTGGGCCGCTTTCCGTACAAGGGATTCTTCGATTTCGGCAAGGCGCAGGAGACGGCACAGCAGCTGCGTGACGAGGGCTACGACGTGGTGGTGGGCCCCTCCAGCGCCTTCAGTACTCTGGGTTGGTTCAACGACCCGCTGGTGAGCACCACGGTCAAGGCGGATTCGGTCACACTGGTCAACACCGTGCTGCATGAACTGCTGCACACGACCTATTTCGCCAAGGGGCGGGTGAGCTTCAACGAGTCCTTCGCCACCTTCGTTGGTGGACGGGGCGCCGAGCACTTTTTTCGTGCGGCGGGTGACACGGTGCTTTTGCGCCGCGCCGAGGATGACTGGCACGACGACCTGCTGCTCGGGGCATTCTGGGAACGCACGGCGCGCGAGATCGACAGTGTGTTCGCACAGTTGCCCGACTCGGCGCGCAGCGCCCGCATTGCTGCGCGTGACACGGTGTACGCGGCGGCGCGCAAGCGTTTGGTTGATTCCATTGGGCCGCAGCTGCGCGGCTATCCTGCGGGTTGGGTGGAGCGGGTGCCACTCAACAACGCGGTGCTGATGTCGCGGCGGGTGTATGCCGAGCGATTGGATTACTTCGACTCGGTGTACGTGGCGGCGGGTGGGGATTTGAGGGAGGCCATCCGTCGGGTGATTGCGGCGGCGGAGACTCGTTGAGCGGCCAGACCGTTGAACAGAAGGTGTGAGGATAAGAGGATCCGAGGATTGAAGGGGCGGGCGACGGAGGACTCTGAACACGGGAGTCCTCCGTCGCCCGCCTCTCTAATCCCCAGATCCTCCGATCCTCACCCCTTCTGTTCAACGATGCGGCGGACTAGCGAGACGTCTCGGGCAACAAGACAAACCGCGCCCTGTTCCCCTCATCGAGGAACTTCTTCGCCGCTGCCGCCAGCTTCTCCACCGTCAGCCCGGCATAGAGCTGCTCCTCGGTGGCCAGCTCCTCCAGCGGGTCCCCATTCTCCACGCGGCCACGAATGGCGCTCACCCAGTAGCCGTTCTGCTTGCGCTGCACCTCGAGCGTGCGGCGCTGCTTTTCGCGCACCCGGTCCACCTCTTCCTGACTGGGCGGCACACGACGCAGCGAGTCGAGCTCCTGACGCACGGCCGCATACAGCGAGTCGGCCTTGTCCGGCGCCGAGCCGTAACTGATGACCACCTGCCACTCCTGACGCGGACGACGCGAGAAGCCGGTGTTCACCGACACCGAGTAGGTGCCGCCGAGCGCCTCGCGCAGGCGGTCCAGCAGGCGCTGCTCGAGCAGGTCACCCAGCGAGGACAGCACATATGATTCTTCGCGCGACCATGCGGCCTTGCCGGCCAGCAGGAATGCGGTCTGGCTCTGCGGCGCGATGCCCTTGCGCACCACCTTGTCGATCTGGCCCGTGAACTGCGGCGGCCCCACATCGCGCGCCACTTCACGGCGATCGGAGCTGGGCAGCGATCCAATCCACTGCTCCACCAGCGGCTTGAGCACGGCCAGGTCCACGTTGCCCACGAACACGAAGGTGAAGTTGCCGCCGTCGCCGAAGCGGTCCTTGTAGATGGTCATCATCTCATCGAGCACCAGTTCGTTCAGCATGCTGGCGCTGAGCGGCCGCGCGCGCGGATGCCCATTGGCCAGCGTCATCTGAATGGTGTCGTTGAACACCAGGCCGGGATTGGCGTCCTTGTTGCGCAGCTGCGTCTCGATGGCCTGCATGTTGGCCTTGAAGATCATGGAGTCTGCGCGCGGCGCGGTGAAGCGCAGCCAGGTCAGCTGCAGCAGCGTTTCGAGATCGCGCGTGGACGCGCCGCCACTCATGCCTTCGCTCAAGTCGGTGATGCTGGGCTGCACGCTGGCCGCCTTGCCGGTGAGCACCTTGCGCAGATCAACCGGTGAGAACTCCCCCACGCCGCCCGATGCAATGATGGGCGGGGTCAGCGAGGTCTTGAACACATCGGCGTCACTTACCAGGCTCGCGCCACCGGGACTGAAGGCCACCATCTGCACCTGATCGGCCTGGAAGTCCGTCGGCTTGACGAACACCCGCGCACCGTTGGACAGCGTCCACTCGGTAATGCCATGCGCGGCAATCGTGCGTTCCTGCGTCACACGCCCGGGGGCAGGGGCCGAGGCCACCAGCGCGTTGGCGGTGGCCGCTTCCGTCCACGGCGTCACCGCACTGGCCACCACACGACCGAACACGCCGCGAATGTCGGCCTCCGTGGGTACGGCCAGGCCCTCCTTCTCGGGCAGCGTGACCAGCACCACGCGATTCGCGGCGCCGCCGCGGCTGTTGGCCAGCGCATTCACATCGGCCAGCGTGATGGCGGGCAGCAGGCGCTGCACGGCGCGGTACTCGTACGCAATGCCCGGCGAGGCGTTGCCTTCGAGATAGTGGTCGATGTACTCGGCCACATAGGCTCCGCTTTCCGTTTTCTCGCGCTCCTCATACGTGCGCTCGTAGGCACGCAGCAGGTTGGTTCGGGCGCGGTCGAGCTCAGCCGCGAGGAATCCATGCTGCTGCACGCGCTCCGCTTCGGTGAGCAAGGCCTGCAGCGTTTCCAGCAGCTTGCCTTCCTTGGCGCCGGCGCCAAGCGCGTTGTACTCGCTGCCGCGCACGAAGCCGCCGCTGCTCGCACCCGCGCCGGTGAAGGGCGCATCGGGCTTGAGGGCCAGCTCACTGAAGCGCTGGTTGATCATGGTGTTGTAGAGGCGCTCGAGCAGCGACGCGCGCAGGTCACCCACGGTGCGCAGGGCCTTGGGCGGACGCTTCCACAGCACTTCCACGGACGAGGTGGTGAGCTCCTTGTCGGTGGCAATGGATACGAGGGTGGAATCGTGCGTGGGCACAGCCGCCATCGTGCGTGCGCGCGCATTGGGCCGCGCGGCGAGGCGACCGAAGGTACGGCGGATATGCTGCTCCAATACCGCCGGGTCCACATCACCCACAGCCACCACCGCCATGAGGTCGGGGCGGTACCAGTCACGCCAGAAACGACGCAGCGGCGCCGGATTGGCGTTCTCGATGATCTCCGGCTTGCCGATGGGCAGGCGATCGGCATAGCGCGAGCCACGGAACAGCACGGGGAACTGCTTGTCACGCAGACGTTCACCGGCCCCGAGGCCGTTGCGCCACTCGCTCAGCACCACGCCGCGCTCGTTCACCACCTCGAGCGAATCGAACTTGATGCCGCTGGCCACGTCACCCAGGAACGCAAAGCTGCGCTCGAGAATGCCGGCGCTGTCGGTGGGGACCGGCAGGATATAGATGGTTTCGTCGAAGCCGGTCATGGCATTGAGGTCGGCACCGAAACGCACACCAATGGACTCGAGATACTTCACGATGTCGTTCTTCGCGAAGTTGGTGGTGCCGTTGAAGGCCATGTGCTCGAGGAAGTGGGCGAGCCCCAGTTGATCGGCATCCTCGAGAATGGAGCCCGCGTTCACCACCAGACGCAGTTCCACGCGCTTCTCGGGTTTCGCGTTGCGCCGGATGTAGTACGTCAGCCCGTTGGGCAGTGTGCCGCGGCGCACGGCCGGGTCCATGGGCAGGCGCGTCGTGAGCGCGAAGGAATCCTGGACTGCCGCGGGGCGTGCGGCGCTCTGCCGCGAAGGCGCCGGGCGCGTCGAGGTGGCGCCGGTCTGCGCCGCAAGCGGCACCGATGCCAATACCGTTGCGGCCAGTGTGAACGTGGCCGCGCGGGTCAGGTGACGGGTTCGAGAGGAAGGACCAAGCATTGGGTTCGTGGTGAAGATGGTGAACAATGTCGCGACGACGTTGGGGCATCGGCGTCGCGAGCGACAAGCCGGTTCGCGAAGCAGACCGGGACTAGCTGCTGCCGAACCGCCCTCGGAGTAACGCGCGAAGGTCCACTTCGGGTTCGATGATGGCCCCGGCCCGCGGACCGGGCAACGGCGGGAACTCGGGCACATCACCCAGCGTGACGCGCTGCATGGTCTGCCGCACGCCCTGATCGAGAAAGCGCGAGAGTTGTGTATAAGCAAAGTCGGCGCCGGTGCGCGTGGCGTAGCTATGCAGCGGATACACCACCATGAGCTCGTTGCGCGCGCGGGTCATGGCCACATACAAGAGACGCCGCTCTTCCTCGATCTGGTCGTCGTCCACCGCGGCGCGGGCCATGGGGAACACACCATCGCTGGCGTGAATGACGAACACCACGTCCCACTCCTTGCCCTTGGCCGAGTGCACGGTGGAGAGGATGAGTGCGTCGTCTTCATCGGTGCTGCCCACGGCCAGGTCCTGCGTGTTGGCCGGAGGCTCGAGGGCCAGCGCGGCAAGAAATGCTGAACGATCGGGATAACCGGCCGCGATGATCTCGAGCTGATCGAGATCGGCCATGCGCGGCGGGGCATCGTCGTAGGTGGCCTGCAGGATGGGGTCGTAGAGCTGCCGCACGAGGCGGATGCTCTCTCCCGGCGCGTGCGGCCGGTCGCCGCGCTCCACGCGCCGCATACCGTCGAAGAGCGCCGACATGGCCAGCAGACCGGGCCTGGCGCGGGCCGGTGCGCGCACGGCGCCGATGGCCATGGGCTCCCAGCCGTGCTGCGCAAGCAACTCAATGGCGGCACGCGCGGTGGCGTCGCCCACACCGGGCAGCAGGCGCAGCAAGCGATACCAGCTCACTTCGTCGCGCGGATTCTCGAGAATGCGCAGAAAGGCCAGCAGGTCCTTGATGTGCGCCGCTTCGAGGAACTTGAGGCCGCCCCATTTTTCGTAGGGAATGCGACGGTTGGCCAGTTCGATTTCGAGGTCGGCCGACAGATAGCCCGCGCGAAACAGCACCGCCATCTCACGCAGCGGCGTGCCCTGCTCGTGCAACTCGAGCAGGCGGTCCACCACGAAGGCCGTCTGCGCGGCTTCATCGCGCACGGTCACCAGCCACGGCGCCTCGCCGCCACTGCGCTCGGTGAAGAGGCGCTTGCTGTAGCGCTCCGTGCTGCGCGAGATGAGCGTGTTGGTGGTGTCGAGAATGGGTGAAGTGGAGCGGTAGTTCTGCTCCAGCGTCACGATGCGCGTGCCGGGGAACTGTTTGGGAAAGTCGAGGATGTTGCGAATGGTGGCGCCGCGAAACGCATAGATGCTCTGCGCGTCGTCGCCCACGACGGTGAGCTTGCCGTTGGTGCAGAGGCCACGCAGAATGCGCGACTGCAGCGGGTTGGTGTCCTGGTACTCGTCCACCAGCACGTGATCAAACAGTCCGCGCATCTGTTCGGCGATGCTCGGTGCCTGTTCCAGCAGCAGGGCCCAGGACAGCAGCAGGTCGTCGTAGTCGAGCAGATTGCGCTCGGCCTTGCGTTTCACATAGTCGGTGAAGCAGCGCTCGATGTCTCCCGCCCACGAGAGAAAGTGCGGCCACTGATCGCTCAGCAGGTCGGCGACATCGGCTTCGGTGTTGACGTGCCGCGAGTAGATGGACAGCAGGGTTTCGGCGCGCGGGAAGCGCGGCGCGCCGCGGGGGGCGTTCTTGAGATCCCCGTAGCCGAGGCTCGAGCGGGAGAGGCCCATGAGGTCGCCCGCGTCCGACTGGTCGAGGATGGTGAAGTCGGCCGGCAGACCGGCGGCGGCGCCGAAGCGACGTAGCAGGCGATGGGCGGTGCCATGAAACGTGCCACCCTGGACCTGATGCGACGCCGAGCCCACGAGGCGCTCACAGCGTGAGAGCATTTCCTGGGCGGAGCGCCGGGTGAAGGTGAGCAGCAGGATGCGCTGGGGCGGTACGCCGCGGGCAATGAGCGCCGCGACGCGGTGAATGAGCGTGCGCGTCTTGCCGGATCCGGCCCCGGCCACGATAAGCAGGGGCGTGTCGCCGTGGTTGGCGGCGTCGGCCTGGGCGGCGTTGAGGGCCGGTCCGAGGGCGCCGCCGTCTATGGAAGCCGGCGGGGCGACGGTGCGCGGGGCGGTGAGATGGAGGCGGGGCAGGTCGGCCATGGGACTGCCCTGATAGTAGTAGGGGACGGCGTCACTCGGCTGTCATCGGGGGGCGGGGAACCACTTCAATGGGCCGGGAGCGCGGCGGGCAGGCAATTTGGAAGCGTTCCGTGATCTGGATCACGAGGTCGGTGCCAGTCCCGTGACGTGACGCGTGGCGGCTCGTCCGGTACGTTTGACCCCTTCGGTGTCGATGGAGACGCGGGGGGCGGCGGCCCTGTCGTGTGGACAAGTCCCACAAGAGGGGCGTCGTAACAGCTCTGTGATGGTGGCAGGATGGAACCTTGGGAACCCTGATGCTTGACCGCATCGTGGTGTGTCCCTAGGTTTTCGCCTTGCTATTGTCGCGAGGAGTGTGTCCGGCACCCTACCCTTGGGTGACGGGCGCGTCTTCGTGAGAGTAGGTGCAGGACTCGTATGTCAGCGGAGCTTGGACCGTTTGGCGTCGAGGGTGGGGCTGCCGGAGTCTTCGGGCGTCGGCAGATGTAGTTCGGGCATCACGTCGTGTCACACGATGCGGATTTCTTTTCGGCCGCTCCCCGAGAGGCAATTCGATCCTCTGTGTCATGAGCCGTGATGGAAGGCGCGCCACACGGGCGAGCTTTCAACGAACGCAACACAGTTATCGATGGGGAACCCGACCCTGTGGATAGCGACGACCTCCACTACCTCGTAAGAGGGGGATGAATGCAACTCTTCTCTCGGAAGAAGACGTTCGCACTGCTCAGCCTCGGCGCCCTGGCGGCGCTCGGTGCTTGCGGTGACGACGTCACGGTGTCGGAGCCGACTCCGCCACCGGTCACGGTGACCATCACGCCGCCTTCGGCGAACATGAACGTCGGGGAGTCGCTGAACTTTGCGGTTCAGATCTCCGGCGGCCCGACGACCAACGCGCCCACGCTGGCGAGCTGCACCTCGAGCAACACCGCCGTGGCCACGGCCGCGGTGTCGGGCTCGGCGTGCCGCGTGACGGCGGTGGCGGCTGGTAACGCCACGGTGACGGCGGCGGCTTCGACCGGTCAGGTCGCGGCGGCTTCGATCACGGTGAACGCGCCGGCTGCGGCCATCACGGGCCTGCAGATCTCGCCGACCTCGTCCAACATCGCTGTTGGCCAGTCGGTGACGATCGTTCCCACGGTGAACCGCGCTGCGAGCTCGGTCACGGTGGCCTACACCTACACGTCCTCGTCGAACGCGATCGCCACGGTGAACGCGAACGGTGTGGTGACGGCCGTGGCGCCTGGCGTCGCGACCATCACGGTGACGGCGACGGGCACGGGCACGGGTTACTCGTCGGCCACCCTCACGGGTGCTTCGACGGTGACGGTGGCTGCGCTCCCGCAGGGCATCACCTCGCTGAACGTGCAGCCGACGCAGCTTGCGATCGCGCTGGGCAGCACGGCGCAGCTTTCGGCTTCGGCGCAGCAGCCCTCGGGCGCGGCCGCGGCCACGATCACCTACGGCACGACGGTTCCGGCCGTGGCCACGGTGTCGAACACGGGTCTCGTGACGGCCGTGGCGCCGGGCACGGCGGTCATCACGGTCACGGCCACCTCGGCCGCGAACGCGAACTTCGCCGCGTCGACGCTCACGCAGCTGGTGCCGGTGACGGTTTCGCCCTCGGCGAACGTGACCATCCAGACGATCACGCAGGGTCCGATCTCCACGTCGTACGTGAACAACACGGACGGCCTGGGTGGCCTGCAGGCCGGTATCCTGTCGTCGAACAACACGCAGGTGAACCAGCCGATCGACATCACGAACGTTCGTGACCAGATCCAGGTGGTGGTGAACCTGCAGCCGAACGGCCAGCGCGTCGACTCGGTGGTGGCTTTCGTGGCCAACGCCGACGGCTCGAACCGCCGCGCGGCGGCCCGTCAGCTCTACTCGAACGGCACCGCCAACGCCGGCGACATCACGCTGTTCGTGAACACGGCTGACTTCACGGTGGACTTCACGGCCGGCACCGCCGACGTGTTCTACCCGAACGGCCAGAAGCTGATCTCGGTCTCGGTGTTCACCACCGAAGGCACGACGGCTCGCGAGCTGCAGAACGCGGTCAACAACCGCCAGACCGTCAACTTCAACAACATCGACGGTTACGCCGCCCGCTACACCAACCCGACCCGCACTGCCAACAACCCGGCCAACGGGCTGAACTGGTGGGGTGGTCCGGGCGCTGAAGGTCAGGGTTCCGCGACGATCGTGCCCGTGTTCTACACGGCCGGCCGTCAGATCACGAACCTCACCCTCGGCATGCGTCAGGGTCTGACGTTCACGACCGCCATCTGCGATCAGGCCGGTCAGGCCATCCCCGGCCGTACGGGTCAGGGCGTCAGCACCGAGTCGTACACGGCGGCCCCGTTCCGCGCCACGTACGACGCGAGCATCGGCCGCATGGTCGCCTCGTCGGCCTCGTCGGCGTCGAACTACACGACCGCCGGCAACGGCAACATCGAGTGCCTCGGCTACGAGCACCCGGCTGCTGACCAGCAGAACATCATGGGCGTCATTGCCGCGACGGACAACCAGAACAACGGTGCGCCGCTCGTGACCTTCGCCAATGGTTACCGCTTCTCGACCGCCGTGGCTCGCCCGGTGGCCAACCGCCTCGACTACAACGCCCCGACCACGACCACGCCGGACATCCGTCGTGCCTCGCCGTCGGTGACGGGCTGGGTCAACGCGTCGTTCAACTTCCAGAGCAACACGGATGCCTCGACGGACGGCGGCGTTGGTACGCCCGGCGCCCGTACGTGGTACTACAAGGGTGCGGGCTCGGCGACCTCGCCGGCTTGCGGCGACACCAACTGGGTCGCGATGCCGAACGCCACGGGCGCCGACATCCCCGAGTGCGCGACGAACCTGATCGGTGGTTGGGACGGCGTGAACGGCACGACGCGTTCGGGCAGCCCCTACCGCGCGCTGTACACGGAAGCTGACCGCCTCCAGAACACCCGCACGTCGGCTGGCTCGGACGTGTTCGGTGTCGACAAGACGGTGCCGCTCATCCGCTTCTCCACGGCTTCGCGTGCCGATACGGCCATCGTGACGACGCTCTCGGGCGCCACCACGTTCCAGGCTGAGTTCATCGACGAGCGCGCCGGCTTCATTGACGGCACGGAACTCGTTGGCGCGGCCTTCCCGGCCCCGACCAAGTCCTCGACGGGTACGATCGGCACGCTGGCCTCTACGGTCCGCGCGCAGGCCCATGTCGCGTCGCGCGCTGGTGGCTTCAACACCAACGTGACCACGACCAAGGCCATCTGCATCAACCCGAACGCGCTGACCACGGCGCTGCTCGCCACCAACGGCAGCACGCTGAACGCCGGTGCGACGTTCCTTACGGCTCCGAACTGCGCCACGGTCACGCCGACCTCGGCGGTGAACATCGGCCAGACGAGCGACGGCTACCGCATCGGTCATGCGGCCCAGCTCGAGAGCTCGGAAGGCCTGTACCACTACCTCACGTTCGCTCGCGACCGTGCCGGTAACGTCACGGAGACGATCCGTCGCCGTGTGGCCGTCCAGGCCAGCAGCCCGACGATCGCCGACGTGCTGATGCCCGCCACCGTGTCGGCCTCGGCCGCGCCGGTGATTGGCTACAACGCGCAGGACAACGTCGAAATCCGCGCCACGACGCTCGCCAACACCTACGGTGGCCTGCCGAGCAGCAACGTCCTGCGTTACCCGCAGACGCTGGTGGACCCGCGCTTCAACGACAATGTGAACTCGCCGGTGGCGGGTGCGCAGGCCTCGGTGACGGTGCCGGCTCCGTTCATCTTCGGTGTCGCCACCACGTTTGGTGGTGCCAACACGCTCGTGCAGACGTCGCAGCTGCAGATCTGGAACGTGGCCAACAACCAGGCCACCTCCGCTGCCAGCGGCTTCATCACGCAGGGCATCCCGACGCTGAACACGTTCAACGCCGGTACGGGTGGCGGTTACAACAGCTGGAGCGTGCTGCCGTCGCGTGACGCCGGCTTCAACGCCCCGGAAGGCCTGAAGGCGCAGCTCGTGTCCAACACGAACGTGACCAACCAGGCGTTCGTCCGCGTCGACTTCTTCCGCCTCTCGGCGGCGACGGCTGACTTCGGTCAGACGCACTGGCAGTACCTCGGTTCGGCCAACACGGCCGCGACCGCGGACGTGGGTACGCTCGGCACCGACCGCGCGTTCACCTTCACGCTGCCTGACGCGCAGTACGCCAAGCGTCCGAACTCGCTCGAGACCACGCAGAGCCCGGCTGGTACGGGTGACGTGATCCTCGCGATCGGTGTCCGTGCGAACGGCGCCGGCCTTGCGACGACGGGCACGATCGGTGGCCAGGCCATCCAGATCAACATCGCCGGCCTGCCGGCTGGTGCGCAGGCGAACGTGCAGATCACCAACGGCTCGGGCTACGTGCAGAACGTGACCGGCTCTGGCATCTACACGGTCCCGGCGGCTGGTACGTACTTCGTGACCGGTCAGACCACGACGTTCAACAACCAGCAGTACTCGGTGAGCACGATCGCGCCGAGCGGCACGGTGAACGTTACGGCCAACTCGGTCGCTGGCCCGATCACGGTGACCTACGTCCCGGCGACGACGGCCCTGCAGGTGCAGGTGTCCGGCATCGTGGGTGGCGGGTCGCACGGCTTCGTCATCAGCGGTCCGAACGGCTTCACGCAGAACATCACCCAGGGCAACGGTACCTCGACCTACACGGTCCCGGGCATCGGCGCCTACACGGTGACGCCGAACAACGCGGGCGGTGCCTCGAACATCGGCGCCTACAACCACACGATTCCGGCCGCGGTTGCTGGCCTGAACGTGCAGCTGCCGCCGACGGCGGCCCCGGTTGCCGCGTTCGCCTTCGTGAACAACACGAACCACATCCAGTGGAACGTGTCCGGTCTCCCGACCGGCGCTACGCCGCTGACGTCTGCCTGCTTCGCGGGTAGCATCGGCAACGGCAACCAGCTGTTCCAGACGATCGGCAACGCGGCTGCGTGCACGCTGGCTGGTGCCTCGTTCTTCAACGGCGCCAACAACACGTTCTACACGACGACGTTCGCGAACCCGTACGCGGCCAGCACGGCTGCCTCGGCTCCGACGTACAACGTGACCTACACGGCGCAGTCCGCGCAGATCACCGTCAACCCGATCACGATCGGTGGCGGCGGTAACAACCTGCCGAACGGTATTCCGTTCACGGTTCGCCTGACCTCCTCGGTCTTCGCGAGCCAGGGTGGCTTCGCGGACTTCTCGGGCACCACGGGCACGCCGCTCGTGATCCCGGTGGCCCCGGGTGTGTACAACGTCTCGATCAGCCGCACGTTGGTTGTCGGCAATCAGACGTGGAACATTGCGACGGTTCCGGCTGATGTGGCGGCCACCGGCGGCACGACTGCGCCGACGATCGTCACCAGCGGCCCGAACGCCGTGGTCCAGAACATCACGATCTCGGGCGCTCCGACGGCCGTGGCCGATATCCAGGCCACGATCACGCCCAGCTTCACGGGCCCGATCGCCACGCCGTAAGGCAAGGCGACCGGCTCGGGTAACCGAGACTGGTTGAACAGGTCGGGGAGGCATCCTTCGGGATGCCTCCCCGATCTGCTTCGTGCCAAAAGCTTGTGCAAACCTTGAATGCCGAACGGGTGCCGCTTACGATGCCCCCATGCGCAACCGTCTCCTGATCCTCGTCGCCTCGGCCTCGATCTCCCTTGGCCTGGGTGCCTGCGGCGCAGCGGATCGTTCGCCTGCCGCCGCCAAGCGACTGGCCGACAGTCTGGCCACGCTCAATGCCCGCATTCCGCGGCTCACACTCATGACCGTGCCCTCGGACAGCATCCGACAGGCCGCCACCTGTGTGCGTGATTCCATTCCACTCGGGGTGCTGGTCGAATGCAGCCTGCCGGGCGGGTCGGCCTTCACCCTGCACAACGACACCATCGTTGGCATTCAGGATGGCCCCCGTTACGTGTCGCTCGATGACCGACCGGTGGAGGCCCAGTGGAACAGCACCATCGGCCTTCCCTATGTGGAGTCCATGGGCGCGGCCACCTATTTCTCCGTGGCCACCGACTCCAACAGCGTGGAGGCCATTTGGGATGGCATGGACCTGTCCCGCACCTTCGTCACGCTGACCCGCACGCCCGATGGAGGGGTGATTCGCCGGGTCGTGGGCAACTGCGATCCGCGCGCCAGTCACCGCCCCGTGAAGGGCTGTGATCGCTAGGGTCTTCTCGTCCAGAAGCCGCTAAGAATTCCCAGCACCTGGGAACGCTGTCCGCAAGGCGGGTAGCAGGTGCTATGTTTCAAGGCTGCGCCCCCAAGGCGCAGCTTTCACATACACTTCACCGCATTCACGATAGAGACGCCATGCAGCCTGCATTCGTCCGTTTCGCCGCTCTCGCGGCCATTGCTTCGCTCCTCACGGCCTGTGGACCCTCCGATGTGGTGGGCAAGGACAAGCTCGACCCCATCGAGGGCGGCATGCCCATCGCGCGCGTTGCCGAAATCATCGGCAAGGGTCCGCTCACGCCGCTGCAGCCGTCGGATTCGCTGCGCCTCTTCAATGGCTTTCGCACCCAGATCTTTCTCGCGGCCGGCAGTCAGTACCGCGTGATCTGGTATCGCGAAGAAGCGGGAAGCATTGAGGACCCCATCACGCGCGAACGCGAGACGCCCATTCTGGTCCACGCCGACACCGTGGTGGGCAAGGGATGGAGCTTCTACGACGACAAGGCGCAGGAGCTGGGCATCCCCAATCCGTACCGCGATCGCGAGCGGCTCGACTCCATCTCGCAGGCGCAGACGCCCAAGTCCTGACGCTTGATTGGCCGGGCGTTACGGCGAGGCCTGTTCCTCACAAACGCACCAAAAAAAGCGCCCCGGATACGATCACCGTATCCGGGGCGCTCTGCTTTACCTGCTGTCCAGACTTACGGCGCGAGCACTGCGCTCGTGGAGGCGCTGGTGATGCCCGCCGAGCTCGCCGAGAGCGTCTGCGTGGAACCGGCTCCAGTGCCAGTGAACCAGCTCACCGTGATCTGACCGTTGGCGTCCGTCGTGGCCGGGTTATTGGTGGCAATACTGCCCGCCACCGGAGTGGTGCCACCCGACGCACTCGCCAGCAGCGTCACGCTGACACCCGACTGCAGCACGTTGTTGTTGAAGGCGTCCTGCAGACGGAACACCACCGTATACAGCGTGTTGGCGCCCGCACCCGTGGCCGGCGCCGACGTCGACACCAACACCAGCTTCGTGGCGGCCGCCGCCACCATGTTGGCGGTGAAGGTGATGCCCGTGACGTTCGGGATGCTCGCCACCACCGAGACAATGCCTGTGGTGGTCGGAAGCGTCCACGAACCCAGCGTGGCCACACCATTGGCGTTGGTGACCTGCGTGGCGCCTGTGATGCTGCCCGAGTTGAGGTTGCCCAGCTCAAACGTCACGGTCACACCGGCCACCGGGTTGCCCTGCGCGTCCGTCACACGCACCGAGGGCAGCGAGGGAGCGGCCTGGCTGATGGCCACCACCACATTGCCAAGGTTCTGCGTGCTCTGCGCGGTGATGACCGAGGCCGCACCGGCCGTGGCCGTGGCGCTGAAGGTCACGTCGGGCAGATTGTTGACGCGGGCGATGAGCGTCTGCGTGCCGGCCGTAGAGCCAAGCGTCCAGCCGCCCACGGTAGCAATACCGTTGGAGCCGGTGACGGCCGAGGCGCCCGTGATGGCGCCGCCACCCGACCCGATGAGGAAGGTGACCGCCACACCCGGCACCGGGTTGCCGCGGTTGTCACGCACGATGACCGAGGGCGGCAGGGCGACGGCCTGACCCACCGTGGCCGTCTGGTTGTTGCCCGAGGCGATGCTCACCGTGGCCGGCGCACCGGCCGTGGCCGTGGCCGTAAACGTCACCGGGTTGCCGGTGATGTTCTGGCCCTGCACGGTCGCACGCAGCGTGTTGGTGCCGATGTCATCACCCAGGGTCCAGCCACCCACCGTGGCAATGCCCTGCGCGTTGGTGACCTGGCGACGCGACACGGCCGAACCGCCGCCGCTCACCACTTCAAACAGCACTTCGGCGCCGGCCACCGGGTTGCCGAAGGAGTCGGCCACACGAACGGCCGGCTCAATGGGCACCGGACGACCGACGGGCACCGACTGGCCGTTGCCGGCCGACACGGATACCGAGGACGCCGCGCCCGCACGGGCCGTGGCCGTGTACGTCACCACCGGCAGCGTGCCCACCTGCGCCTGCAGCGTGTAGGTCTGCGCCGTGGTGCCAAGCTGCCAGCCATCGGGCGCCGCGTTGCCGTTGGCGTCCGTGGTCTTGGTGCCGCCGACCACGCTCGAGCCCGTCGAGGCCGTGAACGTGACCTGGGTGCCCGCCACCGGGTTGCCACCGGCATCGAGCACACGCACGCTCGGCACCGGCGAGACCAGCGTGCCGACCGTCGCGTTGATGCTGGTGTTGCCCGTGGCCACGACACTGGCCGCCGCACCAGCGGTGGCCGTGGCGGTGAACGTGACCGGGTTGGCGGTCACGCCGCTGGCCAGAACCAGCGCCGACAGGCGGTTCGCGCCCGCCGAGGGGCCAAGGCGCCACGAACCTGCGGTGGCAATACCCTGCGGGTTGGTGGTCGCACCGGCCGCGCTCACTTCACCGCCCCCAGCCACCACCGAGAAGAACACCGTGACGCCGTTGACCGGGTTGTTGAAGCGGTCGCGCACGATGACCGACGGAGCCGTGGCCACCGTCGCGCCGGCAGCCGCGGTCTGATTGTCGCCGCCGTTGACCGCCACGATCGCCGGCGCACCCGCCGTGGCCGTCGCGGTGAACGTGGCTGCCGTGGACACGCCAGGGACCGAGGCGGTCACCCGCTGCGTGCCGGCGCCGCTGCCAAGCCGCCAGCGCGTGCTGGCATTGCCGTTGTTGTCCGTCGTATCGACAGCCGGCGTGACCGTGCCGGCGCCTTCGGCCACCGTGAACGTGACGACAACGCCACCGACGGGCGAACCGCCGTTGTCGGTGACGCGGACCTCGAGGGGATCAGGGAGCAGCTCGCCAACGGTGCCAACCACGGTGCCGCTGCTGATGACGGCGACGGTGGCAGGTTGGCGCGGGCCGTCGTCGCCGTTACAGGCAGCGAGCAGGGCCGAGAGCGAGAGGGCCAGAACTGGCCATGAACGAGTCGCGCGTCTCATGAGAGGGGGCAATGGGGTGGAGAAGGGCGTCCACCGACGTACACTCGTAGCGCCGGCCACCAGCACTGTGTGTTACCCGCTGAGTGGTGGGACTTGTGACACTAACTGTCAGTTTGCCGGGAGAAAAGAGTTTCGCGGCGATTGACCTGTGTGATGGGTCACGCTTGGGTGTGTTTTTGCGGGAACTCCGGTTGGGCTTGGATCCGAGGGGTCTGAGGATCGGAGGAACTGAAGGTGTGAGGATAGGAGGATCCGAGGATTGGAGAGGCGGGCCCGGGGGGCATGACTGGTCGAATGCCCCCCGGGCCCGCCCCTCTGATCCTTGTATCCAGCAGGGACCTGATCGATCGATAGATCTGAGTGGGTGGGTAGCTCGTTTGATCCTCGGTGTACCACACCGTATTGGAGCTCGAGCCCCACCCTGGTGATCCGCAAGCCCGTACAGCTGCTCGGGGCCGCGCTGCGAGCCCGCATACAAGGTGGGGTCTGCCGATCCGATCGTTCCTGCGCCCTCTCACCGGACCGGGTCATGTTTATCGGCATTGATGTCGCGAAAGACACGTTGGTCGTGGCGGCGCGCCCGACCGGCACGTTGGAAACGGTGGCCAATAGTGCGGCCGGCCTGCAGCCGCTCCTCACGACGTGGCGCGCACACCCGCCCACGTTGATCGTGGTGGAAGCGACGGGCGGCTATGAAGTGCTCGTAGTGCTCACCCTATCGTTGGCCGGCCTCCCGGTGTCCGTGGTCAATCCGCGGCAGGTGCGCGACTTCGCCAAGGGCACGGGCCAGTTGGCCAAGACCGATGCCATCGACGCGCACGTGTTGGCGCACTTTGGCGAGCTGATGCAGCCGCCGGTGCGCCCGCTCGCGGATGCGGAGACGCGCGCCCTTGAGGCCCTCGTGGCGCGGCGCGAGCAACTGCGCCTCATGCTCGAGGCCGAGCGGCAGCGCCTCACGCAACCGGCCGCCCACGCGCCGGCCGTGCGCACGAGCCTGGAACACACCATTGCGTTTCTCCAGCAGCAACTCGCGCATACCGATGACGAGATCGGCACTGCGGTCGCCGCGCATCCCGTGTGGGCCGCACGGAGCGCGCTGCTCCAGAGTGTGCCGGGCGTCGGCCCGATGATCGCGCAGGCTCTGCTCGGGTGGCTGCCCGAACTGGGGCACCTGACGCGCCAGCAGATCGGCAAGCTCGTCGGCGTCGCGCCCTTCAATCGCGACTCGGGCCGTTACCGCGGCACGCGCCGCATTGCCGGCGGCCGCGCGGCGGTCCGCGCCAAGCTCTACATGGGCGCGCTGGTCGCGGTGGGGCGTGTTCAGAGTTTTGTGT